>NZ_JBYCKI010000318.1:0-25721 GCF_057473305.1 Thiomonas sp. TH-17 | reverse complement strand
ATTGAATGCGACCTTGCATGTCCACCGCCTGCATGCCGGTGGAAAGCGAGTTTTCGATGGCGCGGCGAAAGGCGGTTTCTCGGGTGAGCGCCTCCTGGGCGCTCAGGCGCTGGCGCAGCTGGTTCCAGCTCGTCAATAGCGTCCACAGGGTGAGCGCCGACAGCAGGAACACGCTCCAGTACAGCCCCTTGGTGGTCCAGCTCGGGCTGCTTCGATAGCTGCTGACCTGCAGAACCAGCCCGGGCTCGAACGGGGGCAGGGGCGCGCGGTACTGCAGCGCCTTGTCGCGTATGGGTTGGCTTGAAGCGCTGTCGAGCAACTGGTTGTCGGGGCCGAGCAGCGAAACGGCATAGCTGGCATTGAGGTCTTCCGGCACCGAGTTGCGCAAGATGCCGTCGACGGAGTACACCACGCCCACCACGCCAGCGAGCTGGTCGTTGCGCATCACGGGCGTGGCGGTTTCGAGCAGCCAGCCGTTGTCGGCGCTCTTGAACGGTGTTGAGTACGCGGTGCGCTGGCTGACCAGTGCCTGCTGCATGAGTTGCTGGCTGTTGGCACGCTTGAGGGTCTTGCCTACCAGGGTGGCGATCTGTTCGGTGGCGAGGTTGGGGTTGCCCTTTTTGAACACCACGGTGCCATCGGGATGCGCGTAGTACACGAGAAACAACTGCGGATAGCGCCGCAGCAGGCGCAGCGCCTGCACGTCGAACGGCCCGGGTCGGTCCTCATGCAGGGAGAGGTTGTTGGCGATGGCCTGCACTTGGTCCTGCGCGAGGGTGAGGTCGAGGCTGATGCGCTGCTGCGCCCATTCGCTATCGCGCTGCAAATTGTCTTTGTCGCGTTGCAGGTCGGCCTGCTGCGAATAGCTCACCAGCGCGGCCATGGCGGCCAGAAACAGAATGAAGACGACAAGAGGCAGCACCAGCAGCACACGGTCGGACTGCATGCGTCGCAGCAGAGCGCGCGCGCGCAACAGCCCGAGGCGCTGCGTCCAACTGCGGCGGCGGAAAGTAGGAACGTGCTTTGAAGGATTCACAGGAGCAGTCTAGAGTGTCTGGAATGGAGAGCCCCCAAACGGCGGCCCTACGTTTTGTTCAGAACAGCCCGATAGTTGAGTTGAGCCAGCAGATTTTGCGTTGACGCAGTTCGATCTTCAAACGAGGCAGATGGGCGAAAAAAATCGGGCAAAACCGCGCCTTTAATTTCACAATACGAAATCAAATCTTGTGATTTGAAAAATAGTTTGCGATACTGCGCCACAAATTCATGAGGAGAACATGATGGCTGCCTTACCCGAAATGCAACCCAGCTCACTTTCCGCCGCCGCGGGAGATGCCGATCCACAGGAAACCCGAGAGTGGCTGGACGCGCTGGACGCGCTGATTGCCGCCGAAGGCCCGCAGCGGGCGCACTTCGTCCTCGAATCGCTGATCGCCGAAGCGCGGCAGAACGGCGTGGACGTGCCTTTCTCGGCCAACACCGCCTACGTCAACACCATTGCCACCGACGACGAGGTGCGCAGTCCGGGCAATGTCGAGATCGAAGAGCGGCTGCGCGCCTACATGCGCTGGAACGCCATGGCGATGGTGGTGCACGCGAACCGTCTGCATCCGGCCGATGGGGGCGATCTGGGCGGGCACATGGCCTCGTTCGCGTCGCTGGCCACCATGTATGGCACCGGCTTCAACCATTTCTGGCATGCGCCCACGGCCGAGCACGGCGGCGATCTGATTTACTTTCAGGGCCATAGCGCGCCGGGCATCTACGCCCGCGCCTATATGGAAGGGCGGTTGACGGAAGAGCAACTCCTGCATTTCCGCCAGGAAGTCGGCGGCAAAGGGCTGTCGAGCTACCCCCATCCCAAGTTGATGCCGAATTTCTGGCAGTTCTCCACGGTGAGCATGGGGCTGGGGCCGATCATGGCGATCTACCAGGCGCGCTATCTCAAGTACCTGCACGCCCGTGGCATTGCCGATACCTCCAAGCGCAAGGTCTGGGCTTTCTGCGGCGACGGCGAAATGGACGAACCCGAGGCGCTCGGCGCCGTGGGGCTGGCGGCGCGCGAAAAGCTCGACAACCTGGTGTTCGTCATCAACTGCAACCTGCAGCGCCTCGACGGCCCGGTGCGCGGCAACGGCAAGATCATCCAGGAACTCGAAGGCGAGTTCCGCGGCTCGGGTTGGAACGTCATCAAACTCGTCTGGGGCTCCTACTGGGACCCGCTGCTGGCGCGCGACAAAGACGGCATCCTGCGTCAGGTGATGATGGATGTGCTCGACGGCGACTATCAGGCGATGAAGGCCAATGACGGCGCCTTCGTGCGCAAGCATTTCTTCGGCCGCGACCCGCGCCTGCTCAAGATGGTCGAGCACATGAGCGACGAGGACATCTGGCGCCTGAACCGCGGCGGCCACGATCCGCAAAAAGTCTATGCCGCCTTCCACGCCGCGGCCAACCATCAGGGCGGCCCCACGGTGCTGCTGGTCAAGACCATCAAGGGCTACGGCATGGGCCGCGCGGCCGAGGCGCGCAATGTGGCGCACCAGGTCAAAAAGCTCACCGATGAAGACATCCGCGAGTTCCGCGATCGCTTCAACATCCCGGTGCCCGACAGCGAACTGCCCAAGCTGCCGTTCTTCAAGCCGGCCGACGACACGCCGGAAATGAAGTACCTGATGGAGCGCCGCAAGGCCCTGGGCGGCCCGCTGCCGCAGCGCCGCGAGAAGGCCGACGAACATCTGCCCGTGCCCGATCTGAAAGAGATTTTCCAGCCCATGCTGGAGGCCACGGCCGAGGGTCGCGAAATCTCCACCACCCAGGCCTATGTGCGCTGCCTGAACCAGTTGCTGCGCGACAAGACGCTGGGTCCGCGCGCCGTGCCCATTCTGGTGGACGAAACCCGTACCTTCGGCATGGAAGGGCTGTACCGCCAGATCGGCATCTACGCGCCTGAAGGGCAGAAATACACCCCGGTCGATCGCGGCGAGGTGATGTATTACCGCGAAGACAAACAGGGCCAGATCCTGCAGGAAGGCATCAACGAAGCGGGCGGCATGTGCTCGTGGATCGCCTCGGCCACCAGCTACTCGCACAGCAACCGCATCACCATTCCGTTCTACATTTTCTATTCGATGTTCGGCTTCCAGCGCATCGGCGACCTGATCTGGGCCGCGGGCGACATGCTGGCGCGTGGTTTCCTGTTGGGCGGCACTTCCGGGCGCACCACGCTCAACGGCGAAGGCCTGCAGCACGAAGACGGCCACAGCCAGGTCATGGCGGCCAACGTGCCCAACTGCATCAGCTACGACCCGACCTTCGCCCACGAGGTGGCCGTCATCCTGCATGCGGGTCTCAAGCGCATGGTCGAGAATCAGGAAGACGTGTTCTATTACCTGACCCTGCTCAACGAAAACTACGCCCAACCCGGGCTGCAGCTGGGCACCGAAGAGCAGATTCTCAAGGGCATGTACCTGTGCAAGCCGGGTAAGGCCAAGGTCAAGCAGCGCGTGCAGTTGCTCGGCTCCGGCTCCATCCTGCGCGAGAGTCTGGCAGCGCAGGAACTGCTGGAAAGTGACTGGGGCGTTGCCGCCGATGTGTGGAGCTGCCCGAGCTTCAACGAACTGGCGCGTGACGGCAAGGCCGCCGAACGCTGGAACCTGCTGCACCCCGCCGACAAGCCGCGCGTGCCCTTCGTCACCCAGCAGCTCGACAAGCACGCAGGCCCGGTGGTGGCCAGCACCGACTATGTGCGCCTGTTCGCCGAACAAATCCGCCTCTTCCTGCCCAAGGGGCGCAACTACCGGGTGCTCGGCACCGACGGCTTCGGCCGCTCGGATACCCGCACCGAGCTGCGCCGCCACTTCGAGGTCGATCGCCACTACATCGTGCTGGCTGCGCTGCGCGGTCTGGTCGATGAGGGCGCGTTGCCTGCGGCCAAGCTGGCCGAGGCCATTGCCAAGTACGGCATCGACACGGAGAAGGTGTTCTCGCTCTACGCCTGAACGACCGCCGAACGCACACACAACAGGAGACACGCAATATGGCCGTCGTCGAGGTCAAGGTTCCCGATATCGGGGACTTCAAGGATGTGGAAGTGATCGAGGTTCTGGTCAAGGCCGGAGACAAGATCGCGGTTGATCAATCGCTGGTCACGGTGGAGAGTGACAAGGCCAGTATGGAAATTCCCAGCAGCACGGCCGGCGTAGTGAAGGCGCTGCGCGTGAAGCTGGGCGACAATGTGAACGAGGGTGTGGTCCTGCTCGATTTAGAGGCCGATGGCGCTGAGGTAGTGCCCGCGCCTGAGGCTGCGCAGGAACCTCAGCCCACACCCGCAGCAGCCCCGGCCGAAGCCGCTGCGCCACACGTCCCGCCGCATGCCGTGCCGCCCGCAGCGGTCGGCGTCGGCTTTGCGTCCGAGCCGCGCCAGCACACGCCGCCTACCGCCACGCTGCCGGTGCACGAGCCTGCGGCATCCGCAGCGCAGTTGCCGCACGCTTCGCCGAGCGTGCGCAAGCTGGCGCGCGAGTTGGGCGTTCCGCTGGCCGAGGTGAAGGGCAGCGGGGTGAAGGCGCGCATCACCGCAGACGATGTGCAGGCCTTTGTCAAAGCTGTGATGTCCGGGCAGGCCGTCACCCAGGCGGCATTGTCGGCCGGTGTGGCGGCGGGCAAGGGTGGCACATTGGGTGGCGTACTAGGCGGCCTCAATCTGTTGCCCTGGCCCAAGGTGGACTTTGCCAAGTTCGGCCCGGTCAGCAGCCAGCCGCTGTCGCGCATCAAAAAACTCTCGGGCCCCAATCTGGCACGCAACTGGGCGATGATTCCGCACGTCACCCAGTTCGACGAGGCTGACATCACCGAGCTGGAGGAATTCCGCAAGAGCAGCAACGAACGCATGGCCAAGCAAGGCGTGAAGCTCACCATGCTCGCCTTTGTGATGAAAGCCTGCGTGACGGTGCTCAAGCAGATGCCCGCATTCAACAGTTCGCTCGATGAAAGCGGCGAGAACCTCATTCTGAAGGACTACATCCACCTTGGTTTCGCGGCCGATACGCCGCAAGGCCTGGTCGTGCCCGTGCTCAAGGATGTGGACAAGAAGGGCCTAGCGCAAATCGCCAAGGAAATGGGCGAGCTGGCTGCGACGGCGCGCGAAGGCAAGCTCAAGCCTTCAGACATGCAGGGCGCGACCTTCACCATTTCCAGCCTGGGCGGTGTGGGCGGCACGGCCTTCACGCCCATCATCAATGCGCCGGAAGTGGCCATATTGGGGCTGTCCAAATCGCAGATCAAACCGGTCTGGGACGGCACAGCTTTTCAACCCAGGCTGATGTTGCCGCTGTCTCTGTCGTACGACCATCGCGTCATCGACGGGGCGATGGCTGCGCGCTTCACCACCGTGCTCGGCGAGTTGCTCGCCGACCTGCGGCGTGTGCTGATCTGACCAGGAGCGCGACATGGCCATCATCGAAGTTAAGGTCCCTGATATCGGGGACTTCAAGGATGTGGAAGTGATCGAGGTTCTGGTGAAGGCCGGGGACACGATTGCAGTCGATCAGTCGCTGGTCACGGTGGAAAGTGACAAGGCCAGCATGGAAATTCCCAGCAGCGCTGCCGGCTTGGTGAAGGCTCTGCGCGTGAAGCTGGGCGACAAGGTGAACGAGGGCACCGTCTTGCTGGAGCTGGAGGCTGCTGCTGCGCAGGCCAGCGCCACAGCCGCGACTACAGCCGCGACAACAACTGCGCCGCCAGCGCCTGCTGCCGCGCCGACAAGCGCTGTGCAACAAACCTCACCTGCGCCGCAGGCCGCCGACGCGTTCTCTGGCAAGGTCGATGTGGAGTGCGACGTGCTGGTGCTCGGTGCTGGCCCCGGGGGGTATTCTGCCGCATTTCGCGCCGCCGATCTGGGCCTGAAGGTGGTGCTGGTCGAGCGTTACGCCGCTTTGGGGGGCGTGTGCCTCAACGTCGGCTGCATACCCAGCAAGGCGTTGCTGCATGTGGCCGCCGTCATGGACGAAGCGGCGCATTTCGCCGACCTCGGCGTGGAATTCGGCGCGCCCAAGGTCGATCGCGCCAAGCTGGCGGCGCACAAGGCCAAGGTGGTGGGCAAACTCACTGGCGGTCTGGCGGCCATGGCGAAAATGCGCAAGGTCACGGTAGTGCGCGGCTATGGTGCGTTCATCGATGCGCACCATGTGCAGGTCGAACTCACCGAGGGCGAGGGCCAGAACAAGACCGGTGCCTCGCAGACTGTGGGCTTCAAACGCGCCATCATCGCCGCAGGTTCGCAGGCTGTGCGCCTGCCCTTCCTGCCCGATGACCCGCGCATCGTCGATTCCACCGGTGCGCTCACCCTGGAGCAGGCGCCGAAAAATATGCTCATCGTCGGTGGCGGCATCATCGGGCTGGAGATGGGCACGGTGTATTCCACGCTGGGCGCGCGCCTGGATGTGGTGGAAATGCTCGACGGTCTCATGCCCGGCGCCGACCGCGATCTGGTGAAGATCTGGCAGAAGCTCAACGCCAAGCGCTTCGACCGCATGATGCTCAAGACCAAGACGGTGGCCGCCCAAGCCAAGCCCGACGGCATCTGGGTGACGTTTGAAGGCGAAGGCGCTCCTACCGAGCCGCAGCGCTACGACCTGGTGCTGCAAGCCGTGGGCCGCTCACCCAATGGCCGCAAGATCGCGGCCGACAAGGCGGGTGTGGCGGTGAACGAGCGCGGATTCATTCCGGTGGATGCGCAGTTGCGCACCAACGTGCCGCACATCCATGCCATTGGCGACATCGTCGGCCAGCCTATGCTGGCGCACAAGGCGGTGCACGAGGGCCATATCGCCGCCGAGGTCTGCGCGGGCGAACTCAAGGGCGACGACGCGCTGTCCAAGGCGGCCTTCGACGCGCGGGTGATTCCCAGCGTGGCCTATACCGATCCGGAGATCGCCTGGGTTGGCTTGACCGAAGAGGCGGCCAAGGCCCAAGGCGTCGCCGTGACCAAGGGGCTGTTTCCGTGGACGGCTTCCGGTCGGGCCATCGCCAACGGGCGTGACGAAGGTTTCACCAAGCTGTTGTTCGACAAGGCCACACATCGCATCGTCGGCGGCGGTATTGTCGGCACCCACGCGGGCGACCTCATCAGCGAAATCGCCCTGGCGATCGAGATGGGGGCGGACGCGGTGGACATCGGCCGCACCATCCACCCGCATCCCACACTGGGCGAATCCGTGGGTCTGGCGGCTGAGGTGGCAGAGGGTAGCTGCACCGATCTGCCGCCGCCACGGCGATAAAAAACGGGCCTTGGCCCGTTTTTTATCAGCGAGATCGGCAATGAATGCCGAACTCGCTTATTGCCCCGCCAGTGCCGCCGTGTCGCTCGGACTGCTGCCGGGGTCGTCTTGCGCGACTTCGGTCTGCTGGCTCGTCATGATGCGGCGCGCGCCGTCGAAGCGCTTGGCCCAGTAAGGCGAATCGAGGCTTTCCACGCGCACGGTCTGGCCCGATCGCGGGGCATGAATGAACTGACCGTCTCCGATGTAAATACCCACATGCGAAAAGGCTCGGCGCAGGGTGTTGAAAAACACCAGATCGCCGGGTTTGAGCTGGCTTTCCGGAATCTTTTCGCCTTCGCGCGCCTGTTGCGCTGCGTTGTGGGGCAGCACCGTACCCAATGTCTCTTGATAGACGTAGCGCACAAAACCCGAGCAATCGAAGCCGCTGCGCGCCGAGTCGCCGCCGTAGCGATATTTCACGCCCAGAAAGCTCAGCGCATTGACCACCAGGTCGGAAGCACGCGTGGAAACCTGATGCACAAAGCCGTTTTGAGTCAGCCACTGGCGCAGTGATGCGTCGTCGCGCTGGGCGTTTTGCACGTCTTGCACCGCTTTTTCAGAGGGCTGGGCCGGGTCGATCTGGGGCAGCACAAGCGGGTCGGCCCAGACTGAGGCGCTGCCGCACGGTCCAAGCAGGCAGCAGGCCAAGGCAATCTGGGCGAACAAGGGGTTGACACGCATAAGCGCGTGAATTTAGATAGATCGTTTGAATGTGTCAATCATTGTGCAGTGCAAGAGGCACTGCCGCCTCAACGGGAAAACACGATGTTCACTGCCTGGAAACTCAATCAGACCGATCAGGGCTTCAGTGCCACGCTGGCGGCATGGCCAGACCAAGAACTCCCTGCGGGAGACGTGACCGTCGCGGTGGAATACTCCACCCTGAACTACAAAGATGCGCTGGCGCTGACCAACCGCGGTCCGGTCGTGCGGCGCTGGCCCATGGTGCCGGGCATCGACGGCGCGGGCACGGTGCTTGAAAGCACGCATGCCGACTGGCAGCCTGGCGACCGCTGGGTGCTCAACGGCTGGGGCGTGGGCGAAACGCATTGGGGTTGCCTGAGCCAGCGAGCGCGGCTCAATGGAGACTGGTTGATCCGGCTGCCCAAGGCCTTCACTGCGCGACAGGCCATGGCGCTGGGTACGGCCGGTTATACCGCGGCGCTGTGCGTGCTGGCGATCGAGCGGCATGGCGCCGTACCCGCGCAGGGCAGCGTGCTGGTGACGGGGGCGAGCGGTGGCGTGGGCAGCGTGGCCGTGGCGCTGCTGGCCAAAATGGGCTGGACGGTTGTGGCGTCAACCGGCAAGTTGCAGGAGGAAGCCTATTTGCGCGCGCTCGGGGCCGCTGAAGTGATCGACCGCAATACGCTTTCGTCGCCCGGCAAACCGTTGCAGAAAGAGCGCTGGGCGGCGGTGGTGGATACGGTGGGCAGCCACACCCTGGCCAACGCCTGCGCGCAAACCCGCTGGGGCGGCGTGGTGGCCGCGTGCGGACTGGCGGGAGGCATGGATTTCCCGACCACGGTGGCGCCCTTCATTCTGCGGGGCGTGACGCTGGCGGGAATCGACAGCGTGATGCAGCCGCAGTCGGCTCGGTGCAAAGCCTGGCAGAAGCTGGCCGATCTGATCGATGCGCCGATGCTCGACCAGATCGCCCACGACATACCGCTCGACCAGGCTCAAGCCGCAGCTCAAGAATTGCTCGACGGCAAAGTGCGGGGGCGGCTTGTGGTGAAGATTTGATCGCGGTACCCGTCGACTCATCGATGAGTCAGTTCGGCGTCAGCGCCCATTCCTAGGCTGGGCCGCATTCATACAAGACAGGAGACAGTGCGATGTTTGATGCGTCTTACGCCGATTTTTATCGCCGCAGCGTCGATTCACCCGAAGCATTCTGGGCCGAACAGGCGCAGGCCATCGATTGGAAAAGGTCGTGGAACAGTGTGCTCGACCGCAGCAAGCCGCCATTCTCCACCTGGTTTTCGGGGGGCTTGACCAACCTCTGTCACAACGCGGTCGACCGTCATCTGCCCGAGCGCGCCGGGCAAGCCGCGCTGGTGTATGTGTCCACCGAAACGGGGCAGGAGGTGAGTTACAGCTACGCCGAGCTGCACCGCGAAGTGCAGATCATGGCGGCCAGTTTGCAGAGCCTGGGCGTCACCCAGGGCGACCGGGTGCTGATCTATATGCCGATGATTCCCGAAGCGGTGTTCGCCATGCTGGCCTGCGTGCGTCTGGGTGCGGTGCATTCTGTGGTGTTCGGCGGGTTCGCTTCGGTGAGCCTTGCGGCGCGTATCGATGATGCGCAACCCAAAGTCATCGTCAGCGCCGACGCTGGATCGCGCGCGGGCAAGGTCGTGCCCTACAAGCCCTTGCTCGACGAAGCGCTGCGTCTGTCGCAGCATCCGCCCGAGCAGGTCATCGTGGTTGATCGCGGGCTGGCGGATTGGGCCCGGCAGGCGCGGCGCGATGTTTCCTACGCCGATTTGCGCACCCGGCACGCCCGGGCGGAAGTGCCCTGCGTCTGGGTCGATTCCACCCATCCAAGCTACATCCTCTACACCTCGGGCACGACGGGTAAACCCAAGGGAGTGCAGCGCGACACCGGGGGGTATGCCGTGGCGCTGCACCTGTCCATGCGCGTGATTTTCGGCGGCCAGCCCGGGGAGACGTTTTTCAGTACGAGCGATATCGGCTGGGTCGTGGGGCATAGCTACATCGTGTACGCGCCCTTGCTCACCGGCATGACCACCATTCTGTACGAGGGCACCCCCATCCGTCCGGATGCCGCTGTGTTCTGGCGCATCGTCGAGCAGTATCGCGTCAATCAGCTGTTCTCCGCCCCAACCGCCATGCGCGTGCTCAAGCGCCATGACCCCGCGCTGTTGCACCGGCACGATCTGTCGAGTCTGCGCGCCATTTTTCTCGCGGGCGAGCCGCTGGACGAGCCCACCGGCCGCTGGGCCGCCGAATCGCTAGACAAGCCGGTGATCGACAACTATTGGCAAACCGAAACCGGCTGGCCCATTCTGGCAACTCCGCTGGGATTTGCCGATGTGGCTTCGCGCATGGGCTCCCCCGGCGTTTCCATGCCGGGTTACAAGGTACGCCTTCGCAACGAAACAGACGGCGAGCCGGTCGCTCCCGGCGAAAAAGGCGTGGTGGCGATCGACTGGCCGCTGCCGCCCGGTTGTTTGCAAACCATCTGGGGCGACGACGCCCGTTTTGTTCATACCTACTGGAGTACATACCCGAACCGGCAGGTGTATTCCACCTTCGACTGGGGCCGTCAGGATGCCGACGGCTATCTCTACATCCTCGGTCGCACCGATGATGTCATCAATGTGGCCGGCCACCGGCTCGGCACGCGCGAAATCGAAGAGAGCATCAGCGCGCATCCCGCAGTGGCCGAGGTGGCCGTCGTGGGCGTGCAGGACGCACTCAAAGGGCAAGCCGCCTGGGCCTTCGTGGTTCTGCGTCCGGGGCAGGACAAGGTGACTGCGCAGGCCCAGCAGACCTCCATCGCCGCCCATGTCGATGCCCAACTCGGCGCCGTCGCCCGACCCCAGCGCATCTGCCTGGTGACGGCCCTGCCCAAGACCCGATCAGGCAAAATGTTGCGCCGTGCGATCCAGGCGATTTGCGAAGGCCGTGACCCCGGCGACCTCACTACACTGGAAGACCCGCTTGCCCTGCAGCAAATTCCTGATGCAATTGCGCGTACCTGACTAGGGAAACTCCTAGCCGCCAAGGGTGGACAAGCCCGGTCAGGGTTTGAAAAATATCAGTGCTTGCTTATAAGCAAATTCATATGCCACAAACTGACACGCTCCCGGAACTGGTGACGTCGCCCGCAGATGATCTCTCGGTCGACGCGGAGCGGGTGTTCGATTCCGCCGCCGAGCTCTTCGGCGTCCTCGCCACCCCCCTGCGCTTGCGCATCCTCAATTCCATCTGTACAGGCGAAAAAAGCGTGACAGAAATCATGGACTCGGTCGATTCGACCCAGCCCAACGTGTCCCAGCATCTCAAGGTGTTGTATCAAGCCGGTGTGGTCGCCAAGCGCCGCGTCGGTAATCTGGTTTATTACCGTGTGCAGAGCGAGAAGGCAGTGCAGTTGTGCCGGACCGTGTGTACTCAAATTGCCATCGAGCTCGACGATCCTGAATCGGTTTCGCAGACGGATCGCCTGGCCCGACGTGCCTACTAAGCGAGAAAGAGGATGAGTGACTACACAAAAAAGCTAGGCCGGCTGCGTAAAGCACCGGAAAACTTCCTGAGCGCTGAGCAGATCGCCCAGGTTCAGGGAGGTCGCCGCGACTTTTTGCGTAAAGCGTTTCTGACGGCCAGTGCCACCATGGCCGCTGGCGGCGCAGCGAACGTCTACGCAGCCGATCGCAAGGACTGGGAGGGTGACAAAGGCAGCAAGTTCATCCTGAAAGAGCAGGAGTGGCGCACCACTCTGGGCGCTCCGGTGAACGAGCCGCCCTACGGCATGCCGTCCAAGTACGAAAAGGACTTGGTGCGTCGCATCAGCCCGGGGCTGGCTGCGGTGAATCAGGCCAACGTGGCCTTTGCGCCGCTGCAGGGCATGTTTGGTATCGTCACGCCGGCCGGTCTGCACTTCAACCGCTCGCACCAGGGCTGGTATGACATCAACCCGGAAGACTTCCGCTTCATGGTGATGGGTGAGAAGAATCTCATCAAGAAGCCCAAGGTCTATACCGTGGGCGACATCATGCGCATGCAGCCGGTGTCGCGCTTCCACTTCATCGAATGCGGCGCCAACTCCGCGATGGAATGGGGCAATGTGGCGCTGCCGACCGTGCAGTACACGCACGGCATGGTGTCCTGCTCCGAGTTCACCGGCGTGCCGCTCATCGACATCCTCGAAGACTGCGGTGCCGACCTCAAGGGCGTTCGCTTCATCATGGCCGAAGGCGCCGACGGTTCGACCGAAAACCGCACCATCCCGATGTCGCTCGTGCTTTCGGGCGAAGTGCTGGTGGCCTATGGTCAAAACGGTGAAATGCTCCGTCCGGAAAACGGCTACCCGCTGCGTCTGGTGGTGCCGGGGGTCGAAGGCGTTTCCAACATCAAGTACCTGCGCCGCATCAAGCTCGGCACCCAGCCGTTCGCCACCAAGGACGAAACCGTGGGCTACGTCGATCTGATGCCCGATGGCCGTCTGCGCCAATACACCTCGGTCATGGAAGTCAAGTCGGTGATCACCTCGCCGTCCGGCGGTCAGGTGTTGATGGACAAAGGGCTCTACAACGTCTCGGGTCTGGCTTGGTCGGGCCGCGGCAAAATCAAGCGTGTCGACGTCTCGTTCGACGGCGGCGTGAACTGGCAGCCCGCGCGTCTTGAAGGGCCGATCCAGAGCAAGGCATTCACCCGATTCAATGTGCCTTGGATTTGGAAGGGGCAGGTCGCCTTCATGCAAAGTCGCGCGATTGACGAAACCGGTATGGTGCAGCCCACCTACGAAGAACTGCGCAAAGTGCGCGGTACACGGTCCGTCTATCACAACAACGCAATCCAAACCTGGCAAGTTGAAGAAAATGGAGATGTTCGCAATGTCCAACTCGCGAATTCGTAAAGCCGCGCTGGCGGTCATTCTGGGTGGAATGTTTGTCGGCGGCGCCTCGGTGGCCTCGGCGGCGGGCATGCCCGTCCATCCCCAAGTTCCCGCAAAGGATCTGAAGCTCGACTCCACTCTGGGTCGTGCGGCAACGCCCGATGAAATCAAGGCCTGGAACATCGACGTTCGCCCCGATTTCGACGGTCTGCCGGTCGGTCAAGGCAGCGTGGCAACCGGCAGCAAGCTGTGGGAGGCCAAGTGCGCCTCGTGCCACGGTGACTTTGCCGATTCCAACGCCGTGTTCCCGCCTTTGGTTGGCGCCTATCAGGCCACCAAGCAGGACATCAAGACGGGGCGTGTCGCCAAGTTGGCGAATACCAATGACGGCGCAACCACCATTGAGAAGCTGTCCACCCTTTCAACGCTGTTCGACTACATCCACCGCGCCATGCCGTGGAACGAGCCGGGCTCGCTGACCTGGGACGACACTTACGCGCTGGTGGCCTACCTGATGAATCTGGCCAACGTGGTGCCCGGCAACTTCGTGTTGACCCGCGACAACGTGCAACAAGTTCAGGACATGCTGCCCAACCGCAATGGCATGATCTGGAACCACGGCATGTGGCCCGGCAAAGAGATCGGGAATGGGGGTATCCCGGATACCCACAACACGGATTGCATGAAAAACTGCGCTCCAGCTCCCAAAATAACCAGCTTCATTCCTGAGTTTGCGCTGAACAACAACGGCAACCTCGCTGATCAGTACCGCACCTGGGGTCCGATCCGCGGCATGGTGACTGAATCAGCGGCAGAGCAGGAAAAGAAAGCCAAGGAAAAAGCCGCTGCGGCCAGCAATCCTGACGCCAAGGTGGTTGCTCTTTTGAAAGACAAGTCCTGTCTGGCCTGCCACAGCTTGGGTGACACCAAACTGGTTGGTCCGGGTTACAAGGAAGTCGCTGGCAAGTATGGCGGCAAAAAAGACATGGTCGCCGAGTTGACCACACGCATCATCAAGGGCGGTACAGGTGTTTGGGGTTCCATTCCCATGCCGCCGCAAACCATCAGCGAAGGCGATGCCAAGATGATTGCGCAGTGGATTGTCGACGGCGCGAAGCAGTAATACGTTATCAAGATACAGGTACTGTCCTGTTCACTTTAAGGAGAAGACTGATGAATCAAACTCGTCGCCAGGTCATGCAGATCGGTGCAGGCGCAGCCGCCCTGGGCGTTGCTGCAACCGCGGGTCTCATGCCCAATGTTGCCCTGGCCGCTGACGCTCCGGGCTGGAATGCTCCCCTGTTCGAAGCCAAGTCGTTTGCCGACGCGGCCAAGATCTGGGGTGGAACGCCCACCGAAAGCACCGATGTCAGCATCATCGGTCCGGACATCGCCGAAAACGGCGCTGTGGTGCCCGTGGGCGTGAAGAGCAATGCGGCCGGTACCACCGCCCTGGGTATCGTGATCGAAAAGAACCCGACGGTTCTCGCCGGCATGTTCAACATGACCGACGCTTCAGTGCCTAACGTGGCCACCCGCGTCAAGATGGCGCAGACCTCCAACGTCTATGCCGTGGCCAAGGTCGGCGACAAACTGCTGTTCAGCAAAAAAGAGATCAAGGTCACGCTGGGTGGCTGCGGCGGCTAATTGCCCGCGGCAACCTGAGGCAACTCGATCCATTTACACCGTTTTGAATTTTTGCTGATCCCAGCAACACACCTATTTAAGGAGTAATACGATGGCATTTCCGATGCGTATGCGGGCGAACGTCGAAGGCGACGCTGTGGTCGTTCGCGTTCTGATGACCCACCCCGAAGAAACCGGCCTGCTGAAAGACAAAGCTGGCCAGATCATTCCCGCCCATTTCATCCAGTCCGTCACCTGCAAAAATGGGGACAAGACCGTGCTGACCTGCGACTGGGGTACGGCCATCTCCAAAAACCCGTTCCTGGAGTTCCGCTTCAAGGGTGGCAAATCCGGCGACAAGATCACCGTGTCCTGGATCGATAACAAGGGCGATACGTCCACTGCAGACACCACGGTGTCTTGATGCATCTCATGCGCGAAGCCGAACGGCTTCGCGCATTCTGGTTTATTCACCGCTGCGAGGAGACTATGAGAAACCGTACAAAAAAGACGGCCATCTTGGCCGGGGTTGCGCTACCCGCCATGCTGTGGGTCGGAGGATTTGCCGCACAGGCAAACGCGGCCTCACTGACCACAGAGGGCAATCAATATCTAGCCCTGATGAATGAAATGGGCGGTAACCCCGCTGATTTCAATATTGATGATGGCAAAAAACTTTGGACCGAAAAACGCGGCCCAAAGAAAGCCTCGATGGAACAATGCAATCTGGGCCTTGGCCCCGGAGTGCTGAAGGGTGCGTATGCCCAGCTTCCGCGCTACTTTGCCGACACCGGCAAGGTGCAGGATCTGGAGTCCCGCCTGGTTACCTGCATGGAAACCCTTCAAGGCTTTACCGAGCAGCAAGCTGAACATGATGCTTTTGCCAAGGAAAGCGGCAATGCCACTCCGCTGGTCAACATGGCAATGTACGTTGCCCATGAGTCGGACAACATGAAGATCGCCATTCCGCAAAACACGCCGGAAGAAAAACTGGCGTATGAAAATGGTAAAAAGCTGTTCTTCTATCGTGGCGGGCCCTTCAGCTTTTCCTGTGCCACCTGCCACTCCGAGAAGGATAAGCGCATCAAAATCTCCGCATTGCCTGATCTCGTTGACACAGGGCCCAAGGGCGCTGCAGTGTCTTACGCGACTTGGCCTGCTTACCCCAACTCTCAAGGCGTAGCCCGCACGCTTGAATGGCGCATGCTGGCTTGCTTCCGTCAGCAACGCTTTCCCATGCCCAAGATGACTTCGAATGCGGTCATCGACCTGATTACCTACATGGGTGTGAATTCGAATGGCGCGACCCTGCACACGCCTTCGTTCAAGCGCTGAGACCTGAGGAGACAACATGAAAAGAACCACTTTGTTCGTACTCATGACGGCAGCGGCCGGAGTTCTTGGCGGCTGCGCAGGCATGAATCAATCCGCCTCTGAGGGGGGCAACCCGTTTGCAACGGCCTCCTTTCAGAGCATTCTGAAAAATGACTTTGCCCCCAAGGGTCAAGCCAAACTAGACCGTCTGGTTCAAACCAAACAACAGTATGAGTGCTCGAAATACGAGTATCTCCGCCAGCCGGTTCCTGCGGATGTCAGTAAGAAACTGGAATCTGAAGCAATGGCAGGTATTGTTTATCCGAAGGATGGTAAATTCCTCGGCGACTGGAAGGCCGGTCTGAAGATTGCTAAGGACGGCAAGGGTATGCAGTGGAGTGATAACCCTGAAAAACCCAGCGGCGGAAATTGCTTGGCCTGCCATGAAATGGTCAAGAATGATCCTTCACAAGGCAATATCGGTCCATCACTGGTCGACTACGGAAAACTTCGCGGCAATAGCGAGGCCATCCTGAAATACACTTGGGGTCGCCTGTATGACTCAGCCGCTTACAATGCCTGTAGTTGGATGCCTTCATTTGGTGCGCACCACATTCTGACCGAGCAGCAGATGAAGGACGTGATGGCGCTTCTGATGGATCCGAAGTCTCCCGTCAACGCAAACTAATAATAAGTAGATTAATTTGAGTGGCGCCCGCCTGATCGCTATTGATTTGGCGGGCTTTTTATTTTTTTGATGAGGATATTTGAATGAGCCTGACCCGTCGTGAATTTATGGGTGTATTGGCAGCTGCTGCGGCCACTGGTTTTCCCATGACCCGAGAGGCAACTGCTGCGGAAGTCAAAAGCCTATATAACCCGCCCAAGAGCGGCAATGTGCATTTTCTGCACATGACGGATAGTCACGCGCATTTGCGTCCCGTTTATTTCCGTGAGCCGAATGTGAATATCGGTATTGCCGGAATGCAAGGGCACCTGCCCCACCTCGTGGGCACGAATTATTTGAAGCGGGTCGGCTTCAAGCCGAATACCCGTGAGTCTTATGGTTTCACTTATCTCGATTTCGAGCGTGCGGCCAAACAGTACGGAAAGATGGGCGGCTATGCTCATATCGCGACCCTGGTCAAGCAGTTAAAGGCTTCGCGCCCTGGCGCTCTGCTGCTTGACGGTGGCGATACCTGGCAAGGCACGGCGCTGTCGCTGTGGACCAAGGGGCAGGACATGGTCGACGCTCAGTTGAAACTGGGTGTGGACGTGATGACGGCGCACTGGGAATTCACCTACGGCCAAGACCGCGTCAAAGAGATCGTCAACAATGATTTCAAGGGGAAGATCGACTTTGTCGCCCAGAACGTGAAGACGGCCGACTTCGGCGACCCGGTCTTTCCGAACTATGTGATGAAGCAGATGAATGGCGTGCAGGTCGCCATCATCGGGCAGGCTTTCCCCTACACGCCGATCGCCAACCCGGGCTATCTGATCCCCGACTGGACTTTTGGTATTGATACCGACCACATGCAGAAAGTGGTCAAGGAAGTGAAGCAGAAGGGCGCCCAACTGGTTGTGGTGATCTCTCACAACGGTATGGACGTCGACCGCAAGATGGCCAGCCTGGTGGAGGGTATCGACTGCATCTTCGGTGGACACACCCATGATGGCGAAGCCGTCGCGGTGGAAATCCGCCGTCCTTCTGGCGGTATGACCCTGGTGACCAACGCCGGCTCTCACGGCAAGTTCATGGGCGTGATGGACTTCGATGTTCGCGGTGGCAAGATGGTGGGCTACAAGTACAAGCTTCTGCCGGTGTTCTCCGAGTTGCTGCCGGCCGATGCTGAAATGGAGGCCTTGATCACCAAGATGCGCGCGCCGTACGAAAGCAAACTGACCGAAGTGCTGGCGCACACCGAAGGTTTGCTGTATCGCCGCGGCAATTTCAACGGCACGTGGGATCAACTGGTGGTCGATGCGATGCTGGCCGTTCGTGGCGGCGATCTCGCGTTTTCGCCTGGTTTCCGCTGGGGCGGCAGCCTGCTGGCCGGCGCGCCCATCACCCGCGAGGACATGATGACGCAGCTGGCGATCACCTATCCGTACTGCACGCTGTCCGAGATGACGGGCGAGACGGTCAAG
This sequence comes from Thiomonas sp. TH-17, assembly GCF_057473305.1. Classification (NCBI taxonomy): domain Bacteria; kingdom Pseudomonadati; phylum Pseudomonadota; class Betaproteobacteria; order Burkholderiales; genus Thiomonas; species Thiomonas sp. TH-17. The sequence goes on along the minus strand of NZ_JBYCKI010000318.1, from coordinate 7,727 downwards.
AACGTGATGGAAGACGTCTGTGACAACCTGTTCAACCCGGATCCCTACTACCAGCAGGGCGGTGACATGGTGCGTCTGGGCGCGTTGGAGTACAGCTGCGCGCCGAAGGAAAAAATGGGCAACCGCATTCAGGACATGCGTCTGGGTGGCAAGCCAATCGACCCGAAGAAGACCTACAAGGTCGCTGGATGGGCGCCGGTTCAGCAGGCCAGCGCCACGCCGGAAAACCCGCCGATCTGGGATATCGTCGAAGAGTATCTCAAGCACCATAAGGTCATCAAACCTCTGAAGGTGAATGAGCCCAAGCTCATCGGTGTGAAGGGCAATCCGGGCCTTGCGAACTACAACAAGATGTTCTGAACCCGCTGATTGCAGCATATAAACGGCCCGCTCGACGCAGCGGGCCGTTTGCTTTGGCTGCGAGCACCCTGCGTTTAGTCGCTACTTGAGAAACACAAGCCAAGTTTTTGATCTTGCTTGTTATTGCAGCCTTTGATAGGCTAGTCACATTATTTTCATCTTGCCTTGCGGTCAACATGCAGTCTCCCTTTTTTCACTCTCCTGAGAAGCACGATGGGCCTTCCCAAGGGTTTCTCACTCACATGGGATGGCTGACCCTGAATGGGAGGTTTGGGGGCGCTCTGTTGTACTGGCCGGGCATTCTTCTGACGGCGTTGTTCGCCCTATCCTTGATCGCGACGCCCGCTTTTGCGGCGATTAGCAAAGAGACGACCAAACGACCTACCGCTCAGAAGCAGATTGCCAAGAAGAAGCCGGTCGCCAAGAAACCAGCGGCACGGTCGACTCATCAAGCGCGTTCAGCCGGTCTTTCTAAGAATCGCGGCAAAACCGAGGCGAAGGCTGCGCCGGTCAGGAAAGTCACGGCGAAAAAGCGAGAGGCTCGGAGGGTTGCGGTGGATAAGCGTGCGCGCCCCAGCGCCCGGCCGATTGTGGCCAAGATGCGTCAGGGCACAACTTCAAAACGTATCGCCGTGACTGTGCGCAACAAGGAGACGCGGACAGGTCAATTGCCAGCCACGCGGATTGCCGCTGAGAAGCGTCGTCCGGATGCGCTCGTTTTGAAAACGGCCCTGATGACCGGGGCGGCCTCGTCTGTGGTGCGCGCGACGGATGAATTACAGGTCTCGCCGACATCCACGGCAGCGAACGATGACCCGCTGAGTTTGCGTTCAGGTTCCGCTTTGGTCGTTGACGAGGGAACGGATCGAGTGCTTTTGAGCAAGAACGCCGATACCGCGCGCCCGATTGCCTCACTCACCAAGTTGATGACTGCCGCGGTGATTCTCGATGCGCATCAGCCGATGGATCAGGTTATCGAAATCACCGATGCCGATATCGACACGCTGAAGTGGAGCTCCTCGCGCCTGCGCCCCGGGACGAAACTCACACGGGAAGAACTGCTCAAGCTGGCCCTGATGTCCTCTGAAAACCGGGCGGCGCATGCTTTGGCGCGCAACTATCCCGGGGGCTTGGCGGCCTTCATTCCTGCGATGAATGCCAAGGCGCGCTCTTTGGGCATGAATACCACGCGGTACGTGGAGCCGACCGGCCTGTCGCCGCAGAACGAATCGACCGCACACGATCTCGCGCTGCTGGTCAAGGCGGCGTATCACTATCCCCTGATCCGCGAGTTCTCCACCCATCCAGAGAGCGAGGTGGATGTAGGTCCGCGCACGCTGCAATTTCGAAATACCGATCATTTGGTGTTTAACCGCGGGTGGGACATCCTGCTACAGAAAACCGGTTACATCAACGAAGCAGGTCATTGCCTGGTGCTGCAGACCAAGTTTGAAGGGCGCCGGGTGATTGTGGTGCTGCTCGACGCGTGGGGCAAGTATTCGCATTTTGGCGATGCCCAGCGCATCCGTACCTGGCTGGAGGCCAAGGGCTTCGACGCCTTGCATGACCCGATCGCCCGTACGGGGGCGTTGCCTGCCCGAGCGCCAGAAAACGCCGCAGCCTTGGTGCGGACGGCCTTTGTGGAAAAGACGCCATCCGCCAACCTTGGCGAGTGAGTTCTTCGCAGCGCTTTTCAGAGCGCAGCCGCCGATTCAGCGCCGCGTACCCTTGTAGCCGAGCGCGGCTGAAATGCGCTGCGCCGTAAGCTGCACCTTCTCCAGCCAGTCTTCCATCAGCCGGTCGGCCGGTGCCGAGAGCGACAGACCGGCTACCAGATCGCCGCTGTCGTCGTAAATACCGGCCGCCATGCAGCGCACTCCGAGTTCGAGTTCTTCGTTGTCGCGCGCAAATCCGTCGTGGCGTACTTTGCTCAATTCGCGCTCAAGCAATTGGGGGTTGGTGATGCTGTTGCGCGTCTGCCCGGCCAGGCCGGTGCGCAGGCTGTAAGCCTTGACGCGGGTCACCTCATCGGCTGCCAGAAAGAGCTTGCCGACCGAGGTCAGATGCAGGGGCGCCCGCCCGCCCACGGAGCGGATGACTTGCATGCCGGAATGTTCGCTGTAGGTGCGTTCGATATAGACGATTTCGTCGCCTTGCCGCACGCTCAGGTTGACCGGTTGATGGGTCAGTCGGTGAAGTTCACGCATGGGGCCGAGCGCTGCGTCGCGCACGCTCAGACGCGCCTTGACCAGATTGCCATATTCGAGCAGCCGCATGCCCAGGCGGTAGGTGCCGGCTTCAACTCGCTCGACCATGTGACCAACGACCAGGTCGTTGAGGATGCGGTGAGCCGTGGATGGGTGCAGGCCGGTTGCGGCGCCGATGTCCTTGAGCTGCATCGGATCGGGGTTTTGCGCCAGAACGTCCAGCAGCGCAAAGGCCCGCCCGAGCACCTGGATGGTGGGTTCGGTGGGTGCTGCCAGCGGTTCGGATTTGCGGGAAACAGAAGAATGCTGCATCGCAAAAATTTTATATGCTGGAACCGGCTTTTGTATATCGGAAAAACGCGAGGTCTTGCAGTTCGTTTCGCAGTTCAGCCAGCGCGGCTCGTCAGCCAGTCGCCAGTCAGCCGACTGATAATGCGGGCATGAAAAAACGCGTGGGTCTCTTCATTACCTGTCTGGCCGATGTCATGCGGCCGAGCATTCCGATGGCGGCTGCCGAGTTGCTGGAAGCGGCGCATTTCGAGGTGCATGTGCCCATGGCGCAGACCTGTTGCGGGCAACCCGCCTACAACTCGGGCGATCACCGCACGACTCTGGCGCTGGCGGAAAAGTTTCTCGACGAATTCGAGTCGTTCGACTATGTGGTCGCCCCGTCCGGCTCCTGCATGGGCACGATCAAGACGCACTATCCCGATGTGCTCAAAGACCAGCCTGATCTGCTGCGTCGTTTCGCCGCCTTACAGCCACGCCTGTTTGAACTCGCCGACTTTCTGGTGCGCGTGGCCAATCTGACTGAGGTGCCCGGCGAATTTGAGGGCGAGGTGACCTATCACGATTCCTGTTCGGGCTTGCGCGAATTGGGCATAAAGCAACAGCCCCGCCAACTGCTGTCGCTCGTGCCCGGACTCAGTCTGTGCGAAATGGAGCAATGCGAGCAGTGCTGCGGCTTTGGGGGCACCTTCGCGGTGAAGTACGGCAATATTTCCGCCGCCATTGCCGACGACAAGTGCGCCAATATTCAGGCGACCAAGGCGCGTGCCGTGGTGCTGGGCGATCTGGGCTGCATGATGCAAATCGAAGGACGGCTGCGGCGGCAGGGAGACAACACAACTCAGGTGCTTCATATCGCTGAAGTGCTGAGTGGAAAGCGCTGATCATGGAATCACAGACTCTGCATTTCAAGGCGCGCGCCGGCCAGAAGCTGGCCGATCAGCGTTTGCAGCAAAACCTGAAAAAACTCTCGACCAAGTTTGTGACCGGCCGGGCCGCGGCTATTGCCGCGCTGGACGGGTTCGAGCAGATTCGCGATGCGGCGGTGAATCGTCGCAACGTGGCACTGAAGACGCTCGATGTCTGGCTGGAGCGATTCGAAGCCGAGGCGCAGCGCCGCGGCACCACGGTGCTCTGGGCGCAAACCCCGCAGGAAGCCGCCGATCTGGTGGTGCAGATCGCCCGAAAGCACGATTGCAAGCAGGCCATCAAGTCGAAGTCGATGGTGTCGGAAGAGATGGGCTTGAACGCGGCACTGGAAGCCGCAGCCGTGCAGGTGACGGAGACCGATCTGGGCGAGTACATCCTGCAGATCAACGGCAACGAGCCCCCTTCGCACATCATTGCGCCCGTGGTGCACAAAGACAAGGAGGAGATCGCCGATCTGTTCGCTCGCACGCACCACACGCCGCGCAAGACCGACATCCCCGAGATGACCCGCGAGGCCCGCGAGGTGCTGCGGGCGAAGTTTCTGTCGGCCGATATGGGCATTACCGGGGGCAATTTCGTGGTGGCTGAAACCGGCTCTGTCGCCCTGGTCACCAATGAGGGCAATGAGGGCATGTGCACCATCCTGCCGCGGGTGCATGTGGCGGTGACGGGGGTGGAGAAGGTGCTGCCCACGCTAGAAGACTTGGCTGCGGTGATGCGCCTGCTGCCCCGTTCGGCGACGGGGCAGACGATCAGCAACTACTTCTCCGTGCTCACCGGCCCGAAGCGCGAGGGCGACCGTGACGGCCCGGAGCATATGTATGTGGTGCTGCTCGATGGCGGACGCACCAGTCTGGTGGGCGGTGCGTTTGCCGAGATGTTGCGCTGCATACGCTGCGGCGCCTGTATGAATCATTGCCCCGTCTATCAGAAAATCGGCGGGCACGCCTACGGCTGGGTGTATCCGGGGCCGATGGGGTCGGTGCTGACGCCGAGTTACCAGGGGCTTGAAAGCACGCAGGATTTGCCGCAGGCTGCCACGTTGTGCGGGCAATGTCAGGTCGTGTGCCCGATGAAAATCCCGCTGCCTGATCTGCTGCGCAAAATGCGCGAACAGCAATTCGAGCGCGAAATGCGCCCGGGCATGGAGCGCTGGGCCTTGAGGCTGTGGGGCTATGCCGCGCGGCATCCGTGGCTGTACCGGCCGGGGGTGCGGCTGGCATCAAGGGTCTTGCGGCTTATGGGGGGAGAGCGCAGGCGCGTGCAAAACCTGCCAGGCGCCTCGGGGTGGACGGCTTACCGCGATCTGCCCGTGCCGTCGCAGGCAACCTTCAAGCAGCAGTTCGCGCAGCGCGCCAAGGGCAAAACGGCGGGGTGACGGCGGAGGTTAAACGCTTGCGGACAGCGGGTTGAACCAGCCGCCGTCGCGGTAGATTTCAAACGGCGTGAAATTGGATTTGTAGGCCATCTTGCGGCTGTGCGCGATCCAGTAGCCCAGATACACATGCGGCAACTGCATGGAGCGCGCCTGCTCGATCTGCCAGAGGATGTTGTAAGTGCCGTAGCTGGTGCCGGCGTCCGCCGTTTCAAAGAAGGTGTACACCGCGGAAAGGCCGTCGGACAGCACGTCGACCACCGAGACCATCTTGAGGGCGCCAAGCTCTGCGCCAGCCTCCGCGGGGGCTCGAAACTCGACCAGCCGGGTATTCACCCGGCTTTGCAGCAGAAATTGGGCGTACTGGTCGATGCTGTCGTGGTCCATGCCGCCCCCGGTGTGGCGCGCGGCCTGATAGCGCAAGTAAAGCTGATAGTGCTCGGGGATGAAGCCGAGCTTGAGCACACGCACCGAGAGATCGCCATGCCGCTTCCAGACTCTTTGCTGCGCGCGGTTGGGCGAAAACTGCGCCGCCAGCACGCGGATGGGCAGGCAGGCTTGGCAGTCTTCGCACTGCGGGCGGTAGGTGAACAGGCCGCTGCGACGAAAGCCGGCGCGCACCAGATCGGAGTAGACATCGGCGTTGATCAGATGGCTGGGCGTGGCCACCTGCGAGCGCGCCATGCGGCCCGGCAAATAACTGCACGGGTAACTTGCCGTGGCGTAGAACTGCAGGGTCGTGAGTGGAAGTTCTTTGGGATGGGTCACAGCCAGCGCGCGCAGTCGGTGAGAAAGGTCGAATCATCATACTGCCAGCCCGGTACGGCGGATTGCCTTGTGGTTTCCGCCACATGGCGCAGAAACGCATCGCGCGCGATCGGCGCAGCGCCCATCTGCGCCAGATAATCGGTTTGCTGCTGGCAATCGATCAGATCGATGCGGTGGCGCAGACAAAATCCGCACAGCGCCATCAGCAAGGTTTTCGAGCCATCGCTCACCTCGGTGAACATGGATTCGCCGTAGAACATGCGGCCAATGCACACGCCGTACAGACCGGCGCGTAGCACATCGCCCTCCCACAGTTCGAAACTGTGAGCCAGGCCGCGCGCGTGCAGGGTGGTGTAGGCCTGGAGCATGTCGGGGGTGATCCAGGTGCCGGTGTCGGCGCGTTGCGCGCCGCACTGCTGCATCACGCGGGGGAAGGCGGTGTCGATCCGAAGATGCCAATCGGCGCTGCGACCGAACCGACGTGCCGATTTTTTCAGCGAGCGCGTCACATGCAACTGCTCGGGCCGCAGCACCATGCGCGGATCGGTGCTCCACCACAGCAGCGGCTCACCCGGGCTGAACCAGGGGAAAATACCCTGCCGGTAGGCCCGCTCCAGAGTGTCGGCATCGAGTTGTCCGCCCGCAGCAAGCAGGCCGGGGAACGGCGACAATGCGGGGAGCGCCTGTGATGCGGGCGGAAAGTCATCGCCCGGTTCAAGCCGGGGGATTTGCCAGTTCATGGCCTGATTTTTCTGGAGTGATCCATCATGCCAATTTACCAATTCGCCGACTGGCGCCCCGAGATCGCCGCCGATGCCTATGTGGCGCCGGGCGCGCAGGTCATGGGCAAGGTGCGGCTGCTGCCGCGTTCGAGCGTGTGGTTTTCTGCCGTGCTGCGCGGTGACAACGAACTCATCGAGATCGGAGAGGAATCGAATGTGCAGGATGGTTCGGTGCTCCATACCGACCCCGGCTATCCGCTCACCGTAGGGCCGCGTGTCACCATCGGCCATCAGGCCATGCTGCATGGCTGCACCATCGGCGAGGGCAGTCTGATCGGCATTGGCGCGGTGGTCTTGAATGGTGCGGAGATCGGCCGCAATTGCCTGGTGGGCGCCGGCGCCTTGGTCACCGAGGGAAAAGTGTTTCCCGATGGCGTGCTGATTTTGGGCACGCCCGCACGCGTGGCGCGCGAACTCACGCCCGAGGCTATCGATGCCATGCATCGCAACACCCAACATTACGCCGAGCGCGCCCAGCGCTTTGCCCAAGAACTTCAACTGATGCATTCTCAAGGAAACGCAGGGCCGTCCCAAGTTTCCTTGCCCACCTCGCAGCTTGCAAGCTGCTCGGATTCGACTCCGTCCAAGCTGCCGCAGGGCAGCTTGGAGCCGCGGGCCTCATCCCCCACGGGGGGCGGGTCGGCGAGCCGACCCTGGGGGCGCTCATGAGCGATCAACTCGTCAAATTCATGCTGGGCACGGGTCATGTGCGCGGTGTCCTCGTCCGTCTGGAGTCCACCTGGGCCGAGTTGCAGAGGCGCCGCACCTATCCGCAGGAGGTCGCCGCACTGGTCGGGCAGATGGCGGCGGCCAGCGCCTTGCTGGCGGGCAGCCTGAAATTCGATGGCGCCTTGATTTTGCAGATTCAGGGCGACGGCCCGCTGAAGCTCGCAGTCGCCGAGTGTCAGCCCGACTTCGGCTTGCGGGCAACGGCCAAGATGGCCGACGGCTTGCAGGAGGCTGCAGCCTTGCCCCAAGACCTGGCGTCGCTGGTCAACCCAGATGGCAAAGGGCGCT
>NZ_JBYCKI010000317.1:0-11223 GCF_057473305.1 Thiomonas sp. TH-17 | reverse complement strand
GCCGGTCTACGCCGCGCAAGTGGCGATCTACCAAGCCTATCTCGAATTGCACGAGCACCCGGCGATCTTCACGGCACTCAACGCCGACACGATGGAGATCTACACCGAGCTCGTGCCCTTTGACGCAGCACTGGCCCAACGCATGTCGGATCGGGCGGTCAAGGTCATCACGGCGACCGAGGCGGGAGAGCTCCTGCCACGTGCCTTCCATGACTCGACCTACTTTGAATGCCGGATGTGCGCGTGGCAAGACCGCTGCTGGAGGACACAAGCATGAATACCTCTAATTTGAATCACGTACTTGGCGAGCAGCTGATCGACGTGCGCCAGGCTGCACTGATGTTCAACCTGCCGTCATATTGGCTCTCACAAGCCAAGGAGCGACAGGAGCGTCGCATTCCGCATTACCGCGTCGGCAAACTGGTTCGCTTCAAACCCAACGAGCTGGAAGCCTGGATCGCTGCGCAGCAGACGTCACACGAGGGTGGTGCCGATGCTTGATTTCAATGACACATCACCACCGGGAGAAACGGGCCGGCGCAACGTCAATGACAGCGAGCGGGACGAGATTCGCACTGAACTGATCGCACGCATGGAATCAGTCCTGACCACGATGTTTCCGGCGGGAAAGAAGCGTCGGGGCAAGTTTTTGATCGGGGACATCCTGGGCAGCCCGGGCGACAGCCTCGAGGTGGTACTCGAAGGCGAGAAGGCTGGTCTCTGGACGGATCGTGCCACGGGTGATGGTGGTGACATCTTTGCCTTGATCGCCGCCTACCTCGGGGCCAACGTCCACACCGACTTTCCTCGGGTGCTCAACGAGGCCGCCGATCTACTCGGTCGTTCCCGATCTGTGCCGGTACGCCGCGCCAAGAAGGAAGCGCCGGTTGATGAACTCGGCCCTGCCACGGCCAAGTGGGACTACTTCGATGCCACCGGTAAACTGATTGCGGTCGTGTACCGCTACGACCCACCCGGGCGCAAGAAGGAGTTCCGGCCGTGGGATGCCAAGCGGCGGAAGATGACTCCGCCCGATCCGCGCCCGCTGTACAACCAGCCGGGGCTGGCTGCCGATGGTCACGTTGTGCTGGTCGAAGGCGAGAAATGTGCGCAGGCACTGATCGCCATCGGCGTTGTGGCAACCACGGCCATGCATGGCGCGAATGCTCCCGTCGACAAGACCGACTGGTCGCCGCTGGCGGGCAAATCCGTGCTGATCTGGCCTGACCGGGACGCGCCGGGCTGGGATTACGCCGACCGTGCATCGCAAGCAATTCTGAACGCGGGCGCGACCACGGTCGCCATCCTGGTGCCACCCGATGACAAACCGGATGGCTGGGATGCGGCCGACGCCATCCCGGAAGGCTTCGATGTGAGAGGCTTCCTTGCGGTCGGCGAGCGGATGCCGGTGATGCGCTCGGTCGAGGAGACGCCACCACCGGATCTGCTGACCGGCGTCGACTGGACTACGGAGGATGGCTTGTCCTCGGCTTTCACACGCCGCTATGGCGAGGACTGGCGCTACTGCGCGCTGTGGGGCAAGTGGCTGGTCTGGACTGGGGTGCGCTGGAATCCCGATCAGATCCTCTATGTATCTCACCTGGCGCGTGGCATCTGCCGGATGGCGTCGCTCAAGGCGGACACTCCTCGGCTCAAGGGCAAGCTGGCCAGCTCCGCCACGATCTCGTCCGTCGAGAAAATCGCACGTTCCGATCCCAAGCACGCGTCCACCGCCGAGGAGTGGGATGCGGACGTTTGGGCGCTCAACACACCAGGCGGCGTGGTTGATCTGCGCACGGGCCGGATGCGACCGCACCGGCGCGATGATCGGATGACCAAGGTGACCACGGCCACACCGCAGGGCGACAGTCCGACGTGGCGCGCATTCCTGGCCGACGTCACGGGCGGCGACGCTGAACTGATTGCCTACCTGCAATTGATGGTCGGCTACTGCCTGACGGGCGTAACCAGCGAGCACGCGCTGTTCTTCCTGTACGGGACGGGCGCGAACGGCAAGTCGGTGTTCGTCAACGTCCTGACCACCATCTTGGGCGACTACGCGGCCAACGCGCCGATGGACACGTTCATGGAGGCGCGCACCGACCGGCATCCGACCGATCTGGCAGGCCTGCGCGGCTCACGCTTTGTGTCATCCATCGAAACTGAACAGGGTCGGCGGTGGAACGAATCCAAGGTCAAGGCCATCACCGGTGGCGACAAAGTGTCCGCGCGATTCATGCGTCAGGACTTCTTCGAGTACGTGCCGCAGTTCAAGTTGGTGATCGCGGGCAACCACAAGCCATCAATCCGCAACGTGGATGAGGCGATGAAGCGGCGACTGCACCTGATCCCGTTCACGGTGACGATTCCGCCCGAACGGCGTGACGGCAGGCTGACCGAAAAGCTGCTCAAGGAGCGGGACGGCATTCTGGCGTGGGCAGTCGAGGGCTGCAGCCTTTGGCAACGCCAAGGACTGAAGCCGCCCGCCAGTGTGGTGTCGGCGACCGAGGAGTATTTCGAGGCCGAAGACGCGCTCGGGCAGTGGATCGAAGAGCGTTGCCTGCTGGCCAAGCCCCACCGCGAAGGCGTTTCCGAATTGTTCGCCGACTGGCGTGAATGGGCTGAGCGCGCGGGTGAGTACGTGGGCTCGGTCAAGCGCTTTTCCGAACTGATGGCGGCCCGCAAGTTCGAGAAGTGTCGGCTGACTGGGGGCGCGCGTGGCATCACGGGCATCGCCCTCAGACCCAAGCCGTACAGCCACGGCTACCCCTACCGAGATGACTGAGCAATCCGGGCGAGTGACGGATTTGACGGGTTTCCTGATTGACGCGCTACGCGTGCGCGCACGTAAGGAATGTTCTTCAAAGAACCCGTCGCATCCGTCACTCCCCCTTGAACTGGAGCACGACGATGAACACGACGATCTTGGCCCTTGATCTGGGCACAAACACTGGGTGGGCATTGCTGCACCTGGACGGCACGATCACCAGCGGCACGGAGCACTTCAAGCCGCAGCGATTTGAGGGAGGCGGCATGCGTTTCCTCCGTTTCAAGCGCTGGCTCAATGAACTGCTCTCGGCCAGCAACCACATCAACGCGGTTTTCTTCGAGGAAGTTCGACGGCACGCTGGCGTTGATGCTGCGCACGCTTACGGTGGCTTCATGGGACACCTGACTGCGTGGTGTGAGCATCACAACATCCCTTACCAGGGTGTTCCGGTCGGCACGATCAAGAAGCACGCGACCGGCAAGGGCAATGCGGGCAAGGACGACATGATCGCGTCCGTCCGCCTGCGTGGTCACACCCCTGTCGACGACAACGAAGCCGACGCCCTGGCCTTGCTGCACTGGGCTGTCGAGACACAGGAGGTGTGACATGAAGGTGCCGACACACCAATACCGCTGCCCCCTGGGTCGTCTGCAGCCCCAGGCCACGGATCTGGATGCAATCAAGGAACGTGGCTGGCGTGACCAACACATCCTGGTGGTCAACGCATCCGACGAACGTCTGGACTTCATCGAGCGCGAGATCGTGCGACGCATCGGTGACCGGCTCTACGGAGGGCGACGCAATGACTAAGTGGACTATCGAGGACGTTGCTGCTCGGTTTGAAGAGGCGGCAAGCACCAGTCGGCGGTTGCCTCCTGTTCGAGTGCAGGGCTACTTCAACTGCTGGCCTGCCATTGTCCGAAACGAGTGGGAGACCTTTGCTGCTGACGAGAGGGTTTATCGATCCTTTCCGCCGAGTCCAGACGCGATTGAACGAATGCTGGAAGTCATGCGCTGGGTGCAGTGGCTCACAGTTGAGCAACGTCATCTCGTATGGATGCGCGCGAAGCGCTATGGCTGGCGGGACATCACGATCCGCTTTGCCTGCGACCGCACAACGGCATGGCGGCATTGGCAGCGGGCATTGCAGACGGTCGCAGATCAACTCAATGGTGTGGTGGTCGCGTAGGGTTTTGGCGTGATTTGGCGCGTTTGGTCGGGGATGTGCGCAATCACGCGGCAATCAGCGGTTTTTACCCCTGCAACAAAACGACCTGATCTTGCGTAGTATTCATCTATCGTCTGGACAGAGGTGACGGCAGAGGAAGCAGCCCGGAAATCCACGGGTCCTTCCTGGCCAAAAACCAATGCGGGGGGCGCGAGCGCGGCGCTTTTTTAGCGTCAGGGTGCGAACCAAGGTTCGCACGGTTCGCAGTTCGCACCCGCCAGTTCGCACTAACCCCCAAGACCCGCCCACGGCTGTCGTCGGCGGGTTTTCTATTTTCAGGACATCATCTTTGAATACGCTCAACGTCGAGTACCGCAAGGTCGAGGCGCTGATTCCCTACGCCCGCAATCCGCGCACGCATTCCGAGGCGCAAGTCACCAAGATCGCCGCCAGCATCGTTGAATACGGCTGGACGAATCCGGTACTGGTTGATGGCGACAACGGCATCATCGCGGGCCATGGTCGTTTGGCTGCTGCACGCAAGCTGGGGCTGGATCAGGTGCCAGTGATTGAACTGGCCCACCTCAGCACCGCGCAGAAACGCGCGCTGGTCATCGCCGACAACCGGCTGGCGCTTGATGCGGGCTGGGACGAAGAGATGCTGGCGCTCGAACTTGCGGAGCTTTCCGAAGCAGGTTACGAGCTGGCGCTGACCGGCTTCGAAACCATCGAGATCGAGGCGCTGCTGGCTGATGCCACGTTCACTGAAGCGGAACCGGTGGCGCAGGAGGAAGCTGACGCTGACGAACCCGATGCAGCAGATGATGTGCCTGCTGCGCCAGTGGTCGCAGTTTCGCGCGAAGGCGATGTCTGGGCCATCGGTTCGCACCGATTGATCTGTGGCGACGCCACCGACCCTGCCGTGGTCGCCACGCTGATGCAGGGTGACACCGCGCAGTTTTGCTTCACTTCGCCGCCGTATGGCAACCAGCGCGACTACACCTCCGGCGGCATTGCCGATTGGGATGCCCTGATGCGCGGTGTGTTTGCGCATCTGCCGATGGCGGGCGACGGACAGGTGCTGGTCAATCTTGGGCTGATCCACCGCGACAACGAAGTCATCCCCTATTGGGACGGCTGGCTGTCCTGGATGCGTCAGCAAGGGTGGCGGCGCTTCGCCTGGTACGTCTGGGATCAGGGGCCAGGCATGCCCGGCGACTGGCAAGGCCGACTGGCTCCCAGCTTCGAGTTCGTTTTCCACTTCAATCGCAGCACGCGCAAACCCAACAAGATCGTGCCTTGCAAGCACGCAGGCCAGGAATCGCACCTGCGTGCCGATGGTTCGTCCACGGCGATGCGCGGTAAGGATGGAGAGGTCGGCGGCTGGACGCACAAGGGTCAGCCGACGCAGGAAACCCGAATTCCCGACTCGGTGATCCGTGTGATGCGCCACAAGGGCAAGATCGGGCAGGACATTGATCACCCGGCTGTGTTCCCGGTGGCGTTGCCGGAGTTTGCCATCGAGGCTTACACCGAAGCCGGAGACATTGTGTTCGAGCCCTTCGGTGGAAGCGGTACCACGATGCTGGCCGCGCAGCGCACTGGCCGCCTCTGCCGCAGCATGGAGATCGCGCCGGAGTACGTGGACGTGGCCATCAAGCGCTTTCAGCAGAACCACCCTGGCGTGCCGGTCACGCTGCTGACAACAGGTCAATCGTTCGAACAGGTTGCCGCCGAGCGCGCCACCACCGTTGATGATGAGGTGCTGGCATGAACTGGTTGGCAGACAAGATCGAGCAGTGGCCGACCGCCAAACTGCTGCCCTATGCCCGCAATGCGCGGACGCACTCGGATGATCAGGTGGCGCAGATCGCCGCATCGATTGCCGAGTTTGGCTTCACCAATCCGATCCTTGCAGGCAGTGACGGAATCATCGTCGCTGGGCATGGGCGCTTGGCCGCTGCGCAGAAACTGGGGCTTGAGATCGTGCCCGTGGTCGTCCTTGATCACCTGAGCCCGACCCAGCGCCGCGCCTTGGTCATCGCAGACAACCGCATCGCGGAGAACGCTGGCTGGGATGACGCAATGTTGCGGATCGAGCTGGAGGCATTGCAGCTGGAAGGGTTCGATCTGGACATCACCGGCTTCGACGCCGACGCGCTGGCCGAACTGATCGCGGGCGATGAGCCGGACAACGAAGGTCAGACCGACGAGGACGCGGTGCCCGAAGTTAGCGAGACACCCATCTCGCGCCCGGGCGATGTCTGGATCATGGGCCAGCACCGACTGCTATGCGGCGACTCGACTGTGGCTGGGAGCTATGCCCGACTGATGCAAGGTGATGTGGCGGACATGGTGTTCACCGACCCACCGTACAACGTGAACTACGCCAACAGCGCCAAGGACAAGATGCGGGGCAAGGATCGCGCGATCCTCAACGACAACTTGGGCGATGGTTTCTACGACTTCCTGCTGGCGGCGCTGACGCCTACCGTGGCCCATTGCCGGGGCGGGATCTACGTGGCGATGTCCTCCAGCGAACTGGATGTGCTGCAGGCCGCCTTCCGTGCCGCCGGGGGAAAGTGGTCGACGTTCATCATCTGGGCCAAGAACACCTTTACCCTGGGGCGCGCCGATTACCAGCGACAGTACGAGCCAATCCTGTACGGATGGCGGGAGGGGGCACAGCGCCACTGGTGCGGGGACCGCGATCAGGGCGATGTGTGGGCTATCAAGAAGCCGCAGAAGAACGATCTGCATCCGACGATGAAGCCGGTGGAGCTGGTCGAGCGAGCGATCCGCAATTCGAGCCGCCCGGGTAACGTAGTGCTCGATCCGTTCGGTGGTTCTGGCACAACGCTGATTGCGGCCGAAAAATCAGGTCGCGTCGCGCGACTGATCGAACTCGATCCGAAGTACGTGGATGTGATCGTGCGCCGGTGGGAGGACTTCACCGGCCAGACGGCCATCCGCGAGGCAGCAGACCAGGAAGTGTGCGCCAGTTGAATGGCTGGCCAGGCTGCTTGGCCTCTTCTTCCTCGGCGATGCGCCGCAGGATTCGCAGAGTGGTGAGATCGCGCGGCAGAGCCATGCACATGACGCGCACGGCCTGCTCGATGGAGACGTCTGGACGCCGGTTGGCAATCAGCCAACGCAGCGCCTGCTCGCGTTCGGTGGCGAGCGTTGTCATCAGGCAGCCATCTCTTCGCAGATTTCGCAGTGGATCACAAAGCCTGTCAGGTAAGGCAGGCCGCGCGGGATGCCGTACTGCTTGCTGGTCTGGCGGCCAATCGTCCAGCCCATCCAACGTTGGGTGGCGGCCTTGATCGCATCCTGCAAGGCTTGGCCTTGGTGCAAACCGTTCTGGACGTCGTCGGCAAAGTGGCGTCCGTGGCGGCTGTCGAGGAAGATTCGCACCGACTCGAGGGGCTGGTAGGTGGCATCCGAAATGGCGTTCATGGCCAGGGGCCATGCGGCGCTGGCGTGTTCGTTCATCGTGCCCCAAAAACCCCAGGCTTCGTTCTGGGTGGTGGGGATCTGGTTGTTGGTCATGGCGTTTTCTCCTTCGGTTTGATCGTTGCGACACCTGTAGTAACGCGCTGTTCGATTGAGAAGCCAAGCTGTTCCTGGCCTCTTTCTCGATCAATTTCGCTTACCCGAGACGGGCTACGTAGCGGGCGTAATCACCGCCCTCGGGATTGACGTAGAGGTAAGGGTGTCCGGGAGCCGTGACCTTGACGCAGAGGTAGCCGTCGCCAGTGCCGCCACCCTTGCCACGCAGCCAGTCGCGTGACACCAGCAGGCTGCGCCCAAAAGCGTCGAATTCGGCAGGGGTGAGCTCCTTGGTCTCGGTGATGTAGACCTTGTGCTGGTCGCTCCCGCCCAGTTCGCCGAGATCGGCAGGTTTGCGTGCAAACGGTAGGCGGATGCTCAACTCTTCGACCTGGAGGCTTTGGCCTGCGAACTGCAGAGCGCGTGGGGTGCGTTCGATGGTGATGGTCATGGTGCTCATGGCGATTTTCCTGGTATGGCGTCGTCAATCACGACATCTGTATGAACGCGCTAGTGGGGAGAGAAGCCAAGCTATTCATGGCTCCTTTCGCCATCTTTTTGGCTTCGCCGAAACTCGCTGTGCTCGTTCTCAGGCGATGCGGTAGATCCGCTCGCCACCCTGCGGCTTGTCCGAGACGATGTTCAGGCCGAGCTTTTTCTTGAAGGCTCCGGCGAAGGTGCCGCGCACCGTGTGCGCCTGCCAGCCGGTGGCGGTGCAGATCTGGCCGATGGTTGCGCCCTCGGGGCGTTGCAGCATCCGGATCACTTCGGCCTGCTTGCTGTTGTCGCGGGTGCGAGGCTTGACCCACGTTGCTTCGGTGGCGGTGACTGCGGCTTCCAGTTCGTGATCGCTCGTGTCGGCTGACGCGCCTTCAGCGTTGGCGATGATCTGATCGAGATGGGCTTCGAAGTGACCGACGTTCTTCTTTTTCAATCCGGGGCGCGGCATGCCCAGGACGTCGTAGCCCTCAGCCGCGACAAACCAGTCGGTGCCGTCGGTGGTGATCAGTGCGCGGTTAAACAAGCCGTCGAGCACTTTCTTGCGCGCGCCGCCTTTGATGTTGTCAGGGAACCAGTCGATTTTGCCGCTGGTGTGATCAACAGCGTGGGCCAGGATCGTGTGCTGTGCCGGGGTCAGTTGGGTGGTGGTCATGTCTTGCTCCTTCGATGTGGTGGACGGTGATGTGATGAACGCGCTGTTCGGCAGTGAAGCCAAGCGTTTTCTGCTTGGCTTTCGGGGTTCTCAATCAGGTGTTGGCCTTTTCCGACTTCGTGGCTTTGCGGCCCTGCTCGACACCCGCGTTGAAGGCTGCTTCGAGTGCATCGCGCAAGCACCAGACCGCCACGTCGTGGAAATCGAGGCTGTCCGAGCGGCGGGTCTCCAGGGTTTCGATGCCCAGCTTGTTTTGCGCGATCTGGGTCAGGAGTTGTTCGAGGTTGCTCATGTCCGTGCCCTTTCATGGTGTTGATGACGAACGTATGAACGCGCTGTTCCAGATGGAAGCCAAGCTCAATCCGCAGGCGAATTTGGCAAATGAGCGAACAAATGATTGAAGGTGCCCCGAAGGGGAAACATGGGTATTTCGATTCGTGCCTACGCACGCCACCGAGGGGTGTCCGATGCGGCGGTGCGCAAGGCCATCGCTGCGGGACGGATCACGCCGGAGGCAGACGGAACGATTGATGCCGAGCGCGTCGACCGGGAGTGGGCACGCAATTCCGATGCGCCGCGCAACGGCACGGCCACCCGCGCGGTCAAGGTCGCCGTACCGGAAGCCGGTGGCACCCCGGGTGATGGGCCAGCGGCATTGCCAGCAGGCGGCACGTCCCTGCTCCAAGCGCGCACGGTCAACGAAGTGGTTAAGGCGCAAACCAACAAGGTGCGCCTGGCCCGTCTCAAAGGCGAGCTGGTAGATCGGCCACAGGCCATCGCCCATGTTTTCAAGCTGGCGCGATCCGAACGCGATGCGTGGCTCAACTGGCCCGCGCGCATCTCAGCACAGATGGCAGCCAAGCTCGGCGTCGATCCTCACACGATGCACATCGCCCTGGAGGCAGCTGTGCGTGAGCACCTGCAGGAACTGGGCGAGATGCGCCCAAGGGTGGATTGATGGACATGGACTACGAAGGCGCTGCCGAGATCGAACGCGCATGGCGTGAAGGATTGACGCCCGACCCGCTGCTCACCGTGTCCGAATGGTCGGATCGCCACCGGATCCTCTCCAGCAAGGCGTCCGCCGAGCCCGGGCGCTGGCGTACCAGCCGCACGCCGTACCTGAAAGCAATCATGGATTGCCTGTCGCCGACCTCGCCGGTTGAGCGTGTGGTGTTCATGAAAGCGGCGCAGCTTGGCGCGACCGAGATGGGATCGAACTGGATCGGCTATGTGATCCATCACGCACCCGGGCCAATGATGGCGGTGTGGCCGACAGTGGAGATGGCCAAGCGCAACTCCAAGCAGCGGATCGATCCGCTGATCGAGGAGTCGTCCGCACTGGCTGAACTGATTGCACCGGCGCGTAGCCGGGATTCCGGCAACACCATCTTGGCCAAGGAGTTCCGGGGTGGCGTGCTGGTGATGACCGGCGCCAACAGCGCGGTCGGGCTGCGCTCGATGCCGGTGCGGTATCTTTTCCTCGACGAGGTGGACGGCTATCCCTTGGACGTCGAGGGTGAAGGCGATGCGATCTCGCTGGCCGAGGCGCGTACCCGCACCTTCGCGCGGCGCAAGATCTTCATCGTCTCGACGCCGACGATCTCAGGGGCGTCTGCTATCGAGCGCGAGTACGAGGCCAGTGACCAACGCCGCTACTTTGTGCCGTGTCCGCATTGCTCGCATCGGCAGTGGCTGCGTTTCGAGCAGCTGCGTTGGGACAAAGGGCAACCGGAGACCGCTGCCTACATCTGCGAGTCATGTGACACCGCGATTGCTGAGCACCACAAGACGTGGATGCTGGAGCACGGCGAGTGGCGCGCGATGATCACCGATGGCGCGGGTAAGACCGCAGGCTTCCACCTGTCGTCGCTGTACAGCCCGGTGGGTTGGCGGTCGTGGCGCGAGATCGCCGCTGCGTGGGAAGCCGCCGTCAGTAAAGAGTCGGGATCGGCCGCCGCCATCAAGACCTTCAAGAACACCGAGCTGGGCGAGACCTGGGTCGAGGAAGGCGAAGCGCCCGACTGGCAACGACTGGTCGAGCGCCGCGATGACTATCGGATGGGCACAGTGCCACTGGGCGGCCTGCTGCTGGTGGGTGCGGCCGACGTGCAGAAGGATCGCATCGAGGCCTCGGTCTGGGCCTTCGGGCGCGGCAAGGAATCGTGGCTGGTCGAGCATCGCGTGCTGATGGGCGACACCGCCCGCGACGCGGTGTGGAAAGCCCTGGCCGCGATGCTGGCCGAGCAGTGGACGCACGCCTCGGGCGCGGCGATGCCGCTGGCGCGCTTCGCGCTGGACACGGGCTTTGCCACGCAGGAGGCCTACGCCTTCGTGCGCGCCTGCCACGATCCGCGCGTGATGGCGGTCAAGGGTGTGCCGCGCGGCGCGGCCCTGATCGGCACGCCCACGGCCATCGATGTGTCGCAGGTGCGTATTCTGGCCCATCGTGGGCAGTCATTCTGAATGATCGTGGGCGGGGAGTTACGGACAAGTCCATTATTTATAGACAAACCGAAAACTCAGCACAAGCAAAGAAACCAGCATTTTCAGCGTGTCCATTGACCCAGGCGCTTTTAT
>NZ_JBYCKI010000316.1:0-24470 GCF_057473305.1 Thiomonas sp. TH-17 | reverse complement strand
GATGGGCGAATGCCGCAAAACTCGTGTGCGTGGGCTTGAAAGTGTCTGGTTCATCGTCAGACCGCCTGCGGATATGTCATATTTAATGGAGCAATCATGCCCAAGATGAAGACCAAAAAGAGTGCCGCAAAGCGATTCCGCGTGCGTCCGGGCGGCACTGTCAAACGTGGCCAAGCGTTCAAGCGCCATATCCTGACCAAGAAAACCACCAAGAACAAACGTCACTTGCGTGGAGCCACGGCGGTGCATGACAGCGATCTGAAGCAGATCGCCGCCATGATGCCTTTCGCCTGAAGCGTCAATCGTTTCAGCCCGAACATTCAATCAGGATAAGGAGTCTTAAATGCCTCGCGTCAAACGTGGTGTGACTGCACGTGCACGTCACAAAAAAGTTCTCGACCTTGCCAAGGGTTTCCGCGGCCGCCGCAAAAACGTCTATCGCATCGCCAAAGAAGCGGTGATGAAGGCAGGGCAATATGCCTACCGTGACCGCCGTGCCAAGAAGCGTGAATTCCGTTCGCTGTGGATCACCCGGATCAACGCCGCGGTGCGCCAGTCCGGCATGACTTACAGCGTGTTCATGAATGGCATGAAAAAAGCGCAGATCGAAATTGACCGCAAGGTGCTCGCCGACATGGCGGTGCACGACGCAGCAGCGTTCGCCAAAATCGTCGCTCAGGTCAAGGCAGCAATGGCCTGACTGTAAGGCTTGGAGCCTTGTTGCTCTGCTTTGTCGTTTTTTTGCGATGTCTTGCTGTGCAAAGGCCTGTTTCCACAGGCCTTTGTTCTTTGTTGGCGGTGTTGCGCTTGGGCGCAAGGGTTGGTTGCCGTCTCTTGGGATGCCTGTTCACACTATTTCGGTGTACCTACTATGAATCCTTTGCAAACCCTGATCGATCAAGCCAGCGCCGAGTTTTCGCAAGCGACGGATTCCGCCTCGCTGGAAAACGCCAAAGCGCGCTATCTGGGAAAGACCGGCTTGATCACCATCGAGATGAAAACTTTGGCGGCTCTCCCGGCTGAGGAAAAGCGGACGCGGGGCGCTGAGATCAATCTGGCAAAACAGGCTATTGAGCAGGCCTTGCAACGGCGGCGCGAGGCGATCGAGCAAGCGGCGCTTCAGGCTCAACTGCAGGCGCAGGCGATTGATGTGACCTTGCCGGGGCGCGCTGGAAATCAAGGAGGCTTGCACCCGCTGACGCGTAGCTGGATGCGGATGGAGCAGATTTTCCGCTCCATGGGTTTCGACGTGGCCGACGGCCCGGAAATCGAAGACGACTGGACCAATTTCACCGCGCTGAATTCGCCGCAGAATCACCCCGCGCGCTCGATGCAAGACACCTTCTACGTCGACGCCAAGGATGTGCACGGCCAACCGTTGCTGCTGCGAACGCATACCTCTCCGATGCAGGTTCGCCATGCCCGAGCCCATGTGCAGCGGTATGCAGGGGCCGCCGAAATGCCGCCGATCAAGGTGATTGCGCCGGGGCGTACCTATCGTGTGGACAGTGACGCGACGCATTCCCCCATGTTTCATCAGTTTGAAGGGCTATGGATCGACCAGAATGTGTCGATGGCCGATCTCAAGGGCACCTTCACCAGTTTTCTCAAGGCCTTCTTCGAGCGCGACGATATTCTGGTGCGCTTTCGCCCCTCGTACTTTCCCTTCACGGAGCCGTCCGCCGAGATTGACATGATGTTCGAGAGCGGGCCGCTCAAAGGCCGCTGGCTGGAGCTTGCAGGTTCCGGGCAAGTGCACCCCACGGTTGTGCGCAATTTCGGGCTCGATCCCGAGCGGTTCATCGGCTTCGCCTTTGGCAGCGGTCTGGATCGCATCACCATGCTGCGCTACGGCATCTCGGATCTGCGGCTGTTCTACGAAAACGATCTGCGCTTTCTCCAGCAGTTCGCATAACCCCGTCGCCACCCTTCGCCTTTATTTTGCGGCCCGACCGCTGAGCTGAACTTTTCAAAGAGCCGATCATGCAGTTTCCCGAATCCTGGTTGCGCCAGTTTTGCAATCCCGACCTCTCGACCGAAGCGCTGGCCGATACCCTGACCATGGCGGGTCTGGAAGTGGAGGAAGTGCAAGCTGCGGCGCCCGCTTTTTCGGGCGTTGTGGTGGGGCTCGTGCGTGATGTGCAGCCGCATCCCAATGCCGACAAACTTCGTGTTTGCCAGGTGGATGTCGGTGCTGCTCAATGGCTGCAAATCGTCTGCGGTGCGCCCAATGTGGCCGTCGGCATGGCCGCGCCTTGTGCGCTGGTGGGGGCCGAGTTGCCGCCGCAGCAAGAGGGGCAGGGTGCGTTCCGGATCGGGCCGGCCAAGATGCGCGGTGTGGAATCGCAGGGCATGCTGTGCTCCGCGCGCGAACTGGGGCTGTCGGCCGATCAAGCCGGTTTGCTGGCGCTTCAAGGGGAGCCGACGGCCGGGACGGATTTGCGCGAATGGCTCTCGCTCGACGAAGCGGTATTCACCATCAAGCTCACGCCGAATCTGGGACATTGCCTGAGCATGATCGGTGTCGCCCGTGAGGTGTCTGCGGTCACGGGTGCGGTGTTCAACAGACCGACGTTCAAGTCCGTGGGGCCGACGCTGCCAGACCGTTTGCCGGTAACCATTGAAGCGCCCGATCTCTGCGGGCGGTTTTCCGGCCGCATCATCCGCGGGGTGAATGCTCGGGCCGAAACGCCACAGTGGATGAAAACGCGGCTGGAACGTAGCGGACAGCGAAGCATTTCGGCTCTGGTCGACATTTCCAACTATGTGATGCTGGAGCTGGGCCGCCCGAGCCATGTGTTCGATCTGGCCAAGATTCGCGGCGGATTGACCGTGCGCTGGGCGCGCGAAGGCGAGCAGCTTGAATTGCTCAACGGGCAGACTATCTCCCTGAGCGCCGACATGGGGGTGATTGCTGCCGAAAACGGCGTGGAATCTCTTGCCGGCATCATGGGGGGCGAGTCCACCGCCGTTACCTTGGACACCACAGACATCTACCTCGAGGCCGCATTCTGGTGGCCGGACGCCATTCGGGGTCGCGCCCGCCGCCTGAACTTTTCCACCGATGCGGCCGCCCGCTTCGAGCGCGGGGTCGACTACGCGACCACCGTCGAACACCTCGATGTGATCACCGCGCTGATTCTGGAAATCTGCGGTGGACAAGCAGGCCCGGCCGACGATCAGATCACCCAACTGCCGCAACGCAAGCCAGTGCGGATGCGGGTGGCGCGCTGCGAGAAAGTCATCGGCATTCCTATCGGTTCAGACCGTATGGGCGAGATTTTTTCGCGGCTCGGACTTCAGGCCGAACTCGACCGCAACAGCGGTGAACCCGCCTGGGTCGTGACGCCAGGCGCTGAACGTTTCGATCTGGAGATTGAAGAAGATCTGATCGAAGAAGTCGCACGCATTCACGGTTATCAGCACATTCCAACCCAGGCGCCGGTGGCGCGCCTGCATCCGCTGCCGGTGCCCGAGGGCCAACGCAGTTTGCACAGCCTGCGCCTGAAAACCGCGGCCCTGGGCTATCAAGAGACCCTCAATTTCTCTTTCGTGGATGCGCAATGGGAGCAGGATTTCGCAGGTCAGGCTGACCCCATCCGCCTGCTGAACCCGATCGCGTCACAGATGTCGGTAATGCGCTCCACGCTCATCGGCTCACTGGTCAAGGTGCTGGCTGACAACCTCAACCACCGTGCCAAGCGGGTGCGTCTGTTTGAACTGGGGCGCGTATTTGCGCGCGATGCCCAGGCCGAGAACGGGCCGATGCAGCTTGCAGGCATTCGCCAGCCGATGCGCTTGGCGGGCCTGGCCTACGGTTCGGTGGTTCCCATTCAATGGGCCGAGCCGGAGCGCCGGGTCGATTTTTACGATGTGAAAGCCGATGTCGAGGCCTTGTGCGCGGGTACGGGCGAGCTGCGGTGGACGCCGGTTCAACATCCCGCCTTGCATCCGGGGCGCAGCGCGGAAGTGCAGCTGGGCGGCGAGCGCCTGGGCGTGGTGGGAGAATTGCATCCGCAATGGGTGCAGCGTTATCACCTGCAGTTTGCACCCGTGATCTTCGAACTGGATGCCGGGCTGTTGCAGGCCCAGCGACTGCCCGCATTTGCCCCCATCAACCGCGTACCCGCCGTGCAGCGTGACCTGGCGTTTCAGGTTCCCTCGGGCGTCAGCTATGCGCAGATGCAGCAGGCAGTACAAACCGCCATCCAGAACATTCCGGTTTGCGGCATCATCCGGGAGGCGCAACTCTTCGACCTGTTCACCCCGCCCGGAGACACGGCCTCGAAGAGCATGGCCTTCCGTCTGCATCTGCAAGACCAGCAAACCTTGACTGACGAGCGGGTGGATGCCGCCTGTCAGGCACTGGTTGCCGAGTTGGCGACTGCAACCGGGGCGCAGCTCAGGGGTTGAAGTCGGTCGAAATAACAACAATGGCAGCACAAAGGAGGACAGATGGCACGCATCCAGATCGAATCGGTGCAGACACCGACACTGACCAAGGCAGAACTCGCCGAACAGCTCTATGAGCGCATCGGCCTCAACAAACGTGAATCGAAAGACATGGTCGATGCTTTTTTCGACCGCGTTCGAGATGCCTTGGGCCGCGGCGAAGATGTCAAACTTTCCGGATTCGGCCATTTCCAGTTGCGCGAAAAGGCGCAGCGGCCGGGCCGCAATCCCCGCACCGGCGAGATCATTCCCATTGCCGCACGCCGTGTGGTGATTTTCCACGCCAGCCACAAGCTCAAGCATCAACTCCAAAGCCCCGCCTTGGCTGATCTGGCCGAAGAGGTGCAATGACCTTCGCCTGGTCTGCAAATCGTCGAAATACGCCGAAATTAGTTGGTAAGGTATGTGAAGAATGCCACGAACCGACGGTGAATCAGGCTGGACATTGCCGTTATCCGCCTGAGATGCGGCAAAATCCATAAACCAGCCCCTTCGGGCGTTTTTCGTTTTGACGTAACCGCTCACGCTTCCAGGATTTGCCCCGTCGCCACCATGAGTGCCGTCCCCGCATTGCCGCCCATTCCTGCCAAACGCTACTTCACCATTGGAGAAGTCAGCGAGTTGTGCGGCGTGAAATCGCATGTGCTGCGGTATTGGGAGCAAGAATTCGCGCAATTGCGCC
Organism: Thiomonas sp. TH-17; assembly: GCF_057473305.1. Classification (NCBI taxonomy): domain Bacteria; kingdom Pseudomonadati; phylum Pseudomonadota; class Betaproteobacteria; order Burkholderiales; genus Thiomonas; species Thiomonas sp. TH-17. Next base: position 19,336 of record NZ_JBYCKI010000316.1, on the reverse strand, counting down.
CGATGAAAAGAAGGGGCAACCGTCGCTATTACCAGCACCATGAGGTTCTGTTGATTCGCCGTATTCGGGAATTGCTGTACGAGCAAGGTTTCACCATCAGCGGTGCCCGGGCGCGTTTGGGCGGGATTCCTGGCGATGAGCACGCAATGCAAGAAGCAGCGGGTACGCAGGAGGCCGGAGATCGGGCTCCGCTGGCACCGCTGCCCGCCATTCAGCACATCAACGAACTGCGCGCCGAACTCATCTCGATCCGCAGAAGTTTGATCGAACCCTGAGGAATAGTGTATGATTGCCAGCTTTGGTCGTCGGGGCGTAGCGCAGCCTGGTAGCGCACCTGCATGGGGTGCAGGGGGTCGAAGGTTCGAATCCTTTCGCCCCGACCAAATGACTTATCGTCAGATTTGATAGTTGACGCAAAAGTAATAAAAAAAGCCCGCATTAGCGGGCTTTTTCTTTTGGTGCGCAATTCGTCCTTAAGGGGTCAAGCTACGGCACGCAATGGGGCTTGCATGGATTCCAGATGCTGTCGCGCCTCGGCTTCTGGCAGGCGCAGCAGCAGGCGGTTGGCGCCGGAGATCAACGCGCGCACGGAGGCGGTGACGATGTTGGCGTCCATGCCCACTCCGTAGGTGCTGGTAGCCGATCCTGCGATGGCCATTTCGACGACGGCCGAGGCTTTGGCATCCGCGCCGAGGCCGAGTGCGCGCTCTTCATAGCTGTGCACGGCCAGTGGCAGGCGCAGGGCGTGGATGGCCGCGTCAATGGGGCCGTTGCCTTCGCCTGTGAGACTCAGACGTTTGCCGTCCACTTCGATTTCGAGGCGAACGCCCTGGCGCTCGCCGTGGTCGCTGAGGTGGTAGCTGTGCAGGTGCAGAGGTTGCCCAATCTGCACATACTCTTCATTGAACATCTGCCAGAGTTGTTGTGCAGTGACTTCGGCCCCAGTGGCGTCAGTGTGTTTCTGCACCACGCCGCTGAACTCGACCTGCAAACGGCGGGGCATGACCAGACCGTAGGTGGCTTCGAGCAGATAGGCAATGCCGCCCTTGCCGGACTGGCTGTTGACGCGGATGACCGAATCGTAGGCACGGCCGAGATCGGCCGGATCGACCGGGAGATAGGGCACTTCCCACAGCGCATCGTGACGTTGTGCGGCCAGACCTTTTTTGATGGCGTCTTGGTGTGAGCCGGAGAACGCCGTAAACACCAGATCACCTGCGTAGGGGTGGCGGGGATGCACGGGCAACTGTGTGCATTCCTCCACGGCGCGCGCCACGGCGTTGATATTCGAAAAATCCAGCCCAGGGTTCACGCCTTGCGAATAGAGGTTGAGCGCAAGGGTAACCAGATCGACATTGCCGGTGCGCTCGCCGTTGCCGAAGAGGCAGCCTTCCACGCGGTCGGCGCCGGCCATCACGCCCAGTTCTGCAGCGGCGACGGCGCAGCCCCGGTCATTGTGCGGATGCAGCGACAGGATGATGCTGTCACGCTTGTCGAGATGGCGGTGCATCCATTCGATCTGGTCGGCATAGAGGTTGGGGGTGCTCATTTCAACCGTGGCCGGCAGGTTGAAGATGATCTTGTTTTCCGGCGTGGGCTGCCAGACTTCGGTCACCGCGTTACACACCGAGACGGCAAAGGGAAGCTCGGTGCCGCTGAAGACCTCAGGGCTGTACTGGAAGGTCCATTGGGTTTCCGGGCGCTCGGCAGCAATCTGCTTGATGAGTTTGGCCGCATTCACCGCGATCTGCGTGCAACCGGCTTCGTCGACGTTGAACACGATGCGTCGGAAATTAGGGGCCGTGGCGTTGTACACATGCACGATCGCCCGCTTGGCGCCCCGCAGCGAATCGAAGGTGCGGCGGATGAGGTCTTCCCGGGCCTGGGTCAGCACTTCGATGGTGACGTCGTCGGGAATGTGACCGCCCTCGATGAGTTCGCGCACAAAGTCGAAATCGGTTTGCGACGCAGACGGAAAGGCCACTTCGATCTGCTTGACACCGACGGAGCACAGCATCTTGAACATGCGCATCTTGCGCTGTGCATCCATGGGCTCGAACAGCGCCTGATTGCCGTCTCGCAGATCGGTGCTCATCCAGATTGGCGGCTGGGTGATGACCTGATCGGGCCAGGTGCGGTTTTTCAGATTGATCTGAGGGAAGGCGCGGTATTTGGTGTTCGGTTGCTTCAACATGAGGTTATCTCCAGAGAACGAATCGGGTTGCGCAGGGCATAGAGGGTGCGACGATGGGGCGGGCGGGCTGTCGCAGGTGCAGGGCCCGGCCGCCGGTGGGTAGTCGTCTCAGATCAGTGCAGGAAATCGTCATGGCAAGGCGCATATAAAAGAAAAGCGCCCGGTGGTTAAAACCGCGGGCGCTTGGGATTTGGAAAAACGTGATGAAAAGGGTCAATCAGTCGCGCGCGGCATCAAATGGCAAAGCCAGTAGTAGACCGCCCAGTAGCAGTGCCTCGCACGCAACTGCGCAACCCTTGCACGAGCGCACGCCAAGACAAGAAGCGGTGGCTGACTCGGTGAATGACATTGTGGCAAATGAGTTGAAGGACAAAAACATGATTGGAAGTTAGCAAAAACAGGCGTGCGCGTCAACGATAGGGCGATGTCCTCAAGGCAGCCGGGGCCCTGCCGCATGCCCATCGTGTGTGCCGCCCCTCGGTCTGACCCAAAAAATAGGTGGTTGCCATCGCAGGGTTTCGATTACATAATTTTTCAATTCACTCAATCGGAGCCTGAACAGGCCGCAATCGGGGGGCAATTGTCGCCCTTGTCGACTTCCAAGCCAGCGACGAGGAGTCATTAGTGAAAATTGAACTGATTTCGCCCTCGCTGCGTGGCCCTCCCGAGAAGCAGTTGCGGAGGGAGGGACTACTGGATGGTCTGGATCAAGCCTGCCGATCTTCCAGAGTGGTCTGGCTCGGAGCGCAGGCGGGTGCCGGTAAATCCATTTTGGCTAGGCAACTGGCGCAGCGTAGGGGTCGGCGAGCGCTCTATCTGCTTGCTCAACCCGATGATGGTGACGCCAGACGGTTCTTTCTGGATCTGCGTCGCGCCCTGGCGATGCTGTGCAAAATGCGCTTGACGCAATTGCCGACTCCTCCGGATGGCCGCTTGGACTTGTGGGGCGTCTATGCCCAGCAACTGTTCGAGTCGGTGAGTGGACATTGGCCTGAGCAGGCGCTGATCATCCTTGATGATGCGAGGCGAATTGCGCAGACGCCGCAATTCGCCGATGTGGTTGAGTTCGGTTTGCTGCGACTTCCTGCCGGTTGCAATGTGCTCGTCCTGAGTCGCGGGGCTATCCCATCGAACCTGGCTTCTGCGATCGACAGCGGGCAGATCCATCGTTTCGATGCTCGCGCGCTGCTGCTTGACACCCCCGAAATTGCCGCCTTGGCGCATCTGCGGGGCCGTGCAGGTCTCTCCGCGAGCGACTGTGCCAACATCCATGCCATGACGAATGGGTGGTTTGCGGGGGTCAATCTCCTGATGCAATACCCCCGCTTTCATTCTGGCGAGCTGCCAGTTGCGGCGCTCGATGTGTATTTCACTGAGCAAGTCTTGCCTGATCTCTCGGCTTCGGACATTGAGCAGTTCTGTCTCCTGGCGTTCTTTCCCAGCTTTTCGCCTTCGTCCATTTCGTCTTTGTTTGGTCGAGACGATTTGGCTTTCGCGCTTGATCAGCCCGCCGAACTCACGAGTTTCGTTGTTCCAATCAAGAGCGCAGCTTATCGGTTTCATCCCCTGTTTCAGAAGTTTCTGCAAGGGCATGCCCGGCGGATTTTTGGCCCGGACGCAGTGCAGAATCTGCTGCGCCGCACCTGCGAAGTGCTTTGGTTCCAGGGGGAAGAAAATGCCGCAGCCGCACTGCTCAGGGAGCACGGGCTATGGAGTGATCTGGTGCGCTATCTGCCGACGCGCTTTCCGGATTTGGTCTGCTCTGAACAAAGCGGTCGACTGCATGGCTGGATGCGGGAGCCGCACAAGCGCTTCGGACAGTCTGCGCCGTGGGCCGCCTGTTGGGACGCGCTGGCGCTGGTCGGGAAGAATCCTGCGCTGGCTAGTTCGCGCTTGGAAGGGGTGCTTGCTGCGTTCAACGAAGAAGGTGACGCGCTGGGTGCGATCTGCGCCTTGACGGGAATCGTGGAGTGCGTGATCAACCAGTGGGGCGATTTCCATCCGCTAGACCATTGGATTCCGGCGCTGGATCAGCAATTGTCCGCCACGCGGGACTTACCGGAGGACGTGTCACAGCGTGCGCAGACGGCATTGTTTGTCGCCATGATGTACCGGCAGCCCGATCATCCCGGTCTGCCGCGCCTGCTCGGGCGAATGCAGCGCATCGCCGAAGGCAGTGCGCAGGACTCGCTGCGCGCACAGGCCGGTTCGCAATTGCTTTTCTATCAGTGTTGGTGGCGGGGCGATATGGCGGCGGCGCAATTGATGTTCGATCTTTCGCAGGGCATGATGTCAGCAGACCATGCCATGCCCGCGGTTCGCATCGCCTGGCACGCGGTGCAGTGCGTCTACAGAAGCTTGATGCGTCTGGACATGCCTGGTGCGGCGGAACTCGCTGAGCGCGGACTGGAACTGGCGGAGCGTGCCAATCTGCACGCTTGGGACACTTTGCTCCTGGGCCAGTCGCTTTGGTGCAGCCTGACAGCAGAAGAGGGCCCTGACGCAGTGCGCGCCAACGCCGCACGGTTGTCGCGCAGCCTGCGCCCGGATCGTCCTCTCGATCACAGCTACTACCACTTTCTCAAGAGTATTCAATCCTTGCACGAAGGCGCTGTGGATGCGATGCGCGCGCACGCGCAGGCAGCCTTGCGCTGTGCCCGCGAGGCCGGGGTGCCGTGGGCTGAGGGCAAGGTGCTTTGCGCTGTCGCTCGGGCGCAGGCGATGCAAGGGGACGCGAGCGCAGCGCGCATCACGCTCGATCAGGCAGACCGGATTGCACTGCGCATTGCAAGCGATTCGATTCGCTTCGATGTGCTGCTCGCGCGGTTGGAACACGGCCTACGCGCGCAGAACGAAGCAGAGGCGCTTTCGGCCTGGATGGGGCTGTGGCGCCGATGCGGCTATGCCAACTTTCCCTGGTGGCGCGGGCAGACGATCCGTTCGCTATGCGCCCGGGCGCTGGCGCTCGATGTCGAAGTGGCGTTCACGCTGGAACGCATCCGCACCCTGAAACTGGCGCCGCCCACCGATCAGGAAGCCCCCGAATCCTGGCTCATGCCCGTGCGCATCCAGGTGTTCGGCGCCTTTGTCCTGGAGGTGGAAGGCCAGCGCATCGCGGCATCGGGCAAAGCGCCCAAGCGGCCTCTGCTGCTGCTCAAGACATTGGTTGCCAGTGGAGGCCAGGCGTGCCGCGGCGTTCTGGCGCAGAAGCTTTGGCCACATCTCGACGCAGAGGCTGCCGAGCAAGTGCTAAAGGTCACTCTTCACCGTCTACGCAAACTGATCGGCGCGCAGTCTGTTCTGAGCGAGGGCGGCATGCTTTTCCTGGATGGCAGGCGATGTCAGGTGGATCTGATTGCGTTCACCCGACGCCTCGAAGAATGCGAGGCAAACGAAGGGCGCCTTTGGAGCGCACTACACGAGTTGCTGCAGCAATTTGCCGCTGGGCTGTTCGTCGAAGAGGCGCAATGGGCTGCCGAGTTGCGCACGCAACTGTTCATGCGCCTGCAGCGTGGCCTGCACGCTTGCATCGTCCACAGCATCGCTGAAGCGCGTTGGACCGAACTCGCCGACTGCTGCCGACAGGGCTTGCTGCTCGACCCGAAGGACGAGGTCTGCCATCTCGGCCTGATTGAGGCTTGCCTAGAACTCGGCCGTTCCAGTGAGGCACAGTTGGCCTACGCGCAATGCGCCGCGCAACTGCCCCGAGACCGCATCGCAGGTCTGGACAAGACATTCCACACACGCCTGAACCTGCGTGCTGACAAGCCACCGCATTGAACCGCGGCCTGCACAAGACGCGTCAGGTTGGCGCTCGGTCGGCGGGCATCGGTAACGCATCTGTAACCAAGTTGTTCCTTGTGTCAGCAAAGGTGTCTTTCTACGCTTTCTCCATGCATCCGTGCTGGAGCATTCAGCCGGAAGTTGTCCGGTGGGGCCGTCGTCCGCGGCTGCCGGGCTCGTCGGGGCGGGCCACCTGTATACAGATAAGCGGCCGCTCGTTCCCGGACCATCCTTTTGTGTTCAGGAGAGACATCATGGCAACGATCAGCAATGTGATTTTGAATGTGCAGAAGGGCGGCGAAGGTTCGCGCCGCCTAGTCACTGTTACCTACAAGCTCTGCTTCACGTCTTGCGAGGCGCTGGCAGGTTCGACCTTCATAGAAAACGTGCAACTTCGCGGCAGTGACGATTGGCCGAATCCCGACGACAACTTGGTGACGCTGAGCAGTCGATGTGTGAAGGCGACCGACAAATGTCAGGATCGAAAGATCGCAGTCCATGTGTCGCGCAGCACCCTCGACGAAGATGGTGACACCATCATCATCATTTTTGGTCAGGTCATCTTCCGTGACGCAAACCGAGATGAACTCTATGCCCGCATCACGCTGACGCCATTCACGCCTTCGGGGTCCACGGCCGACTCCAACATCGTCACTGGCCAATGGGGCGCAGCGGGGAATAACTGAGCACCCCGCACTCACGGTTTTTTCACCTCCACAACCCAGGCCCCTGCGCGGCGGCAGCCCCAGCTAGCCGCGCAGCATGGGCTCCGAAAAGTCGGAAGGAAAGCCGCCATGGTCACTTCATCTACCGCCAGCCCCAACCCGCTGACCAAGTACAAGGAAATTCCCTGCTGCCCCAATCTCGACACCCAGCCGGTGTGCGACGTCATGGACATGCGCCGACGGCTGCTGTTTCCCACCTCGGTGCGCACGCAGAGCGGGCAGCAAGTCAACGTCGAAGTCATCCTGCACACGCGCTTCAAGCGCTGCTCCGGCCCGCTGGCGCTGGGTGACGTGGTCTACACCACCACCCTGCTGCCGGGAGAAAAGGTGCAGCTCGCGACCACCGACCGGCGCAGCCGATTCAGCTTCGACAGCGAATCCAAGCTCAGCTACCGCAGCGAGCAGATGTCTGAAGAGCAGTACCGCATGTCCTCGCTGCGCTCCTTCATGTCGGACCAGAACAGCCAGGACAACGGCTCGAGCCGCAGCACCGACAAGGGCTCGTGGGACTTTCATGGCGACGCCAGCGGCTCCATCGGCTTCATGTCGGCCAGCGCCGACGCCAACGCCAACGGCAGCCACAATGCCGAGTCCACCTTCGAGTACCTGCAGCAGCATTCCGCCCAGGCCCGCATGGCCGACAACCTCTCGGTGGAGTCCACGCGCAAGGCGCATTCGGTCTCGGTCGGCGAGGTGTCTACCCGGGTGCACCAGCAGGGCGAGACGCAAGATCAGTACGAGGCCTCCTCGCGCGAGTTCGCCAACCCCAACGCCTGCCATGCGCTGACGTTTTTGTTCTACCGCATCAACAAGATCGAGACCCTGTCGTTCGAGCTGGTGACGATTGAGCGCCGCGTGCTCGACCCCATCGCCCCCACGCCGGTGCTGGCCAATCCCATCCGCGCCATCGGCGCGGTGGCGGTGATGCCGCAGGAAGTGCCGGCGACCAATGCCAAGCGGCTCGACATCGAGGCGCGCGGACTGCAAAGCGAGGCGCTGTACGCTCAGGCCGGGGCCGCGCAGTTGGGCACGCTGTCGCGCATCAACCTGGCCGCGCTCTCCGTTCCGGTCAATGTGCAGATGCCCATGCCGGATGCTGTGCGCAAGGCGGCGCTGGCTGAGGTGGACAAGCAGCTCGCCGAGCGCCGTCTGCTTGACCCCAAGACCGGCACGTTCACCGCCGACGCGCGCACCCAGTTCGAGTACACCCGCGACACCTCGTTGCCCACTGCCGGGGTCATCGTCAAGGGCTGCTTCGACGACTGCAACATCTGCGAGCCCGAGCTGCAGAAAAAGATGCAGCTTGAACTCTCGCTGCTCGATTTGCAGAACCAGTTGCTCAAACGCCAGATCGATCTGCTCGACAAGTCGCAGGAATACCGCTGCTGCCCGCCAGAGCCTGCGCCCGCGCCGACTCCGTAACGCATCGCCGCATGCACAGACGTTGATTTTCGCCCACCCACCACCGCCAGAGGTCTACCATGAAATCCGAAAAATCCGTTCGACTGCAAGTCAAAGTTCAGTTCACCGACCCGGGCGAGGCGCCGCCGCTGCAGGCCTATGCCTTCAATGCGCAAGGCGAGCTGCTCGGCAGCGCAGCGGTGGAGAAGGGCGCTGCGGCAGTTGAGGTGCCCTCGGAATTGAATGGTCAGATACTTGAGGTCTATCTCGGCCCGCAGATCGAGAAGGGGCAGTCGCCGCCGACGGCCGCGGCGCTCAAGCACATGGGTGCGTATGCCCTGCCGACGCGCTTTCTGGTGGAAAAGCCCGCAATCGACTTGCGCATCCCCAGCTACGTGTTTCCACGCTGGTGTCTTTGCGTGGTGCGCGGGCGGTTGCAGAAGCGCTTCACCCTGCCCAACGGCAGCGTGAAAACCTTGCCAGTGTGCAACGCCCGGGTGCATGTGTGCGAGGTCGACCGCATCCGCCTGGTGCTCGAAACGCTGCCCGAGCGCGAGATTCTGAAGCTGCGCGACGACCTGCTCGACAAGTTGCGTGTGGTGCCGTGGCCGAAGCCACCCATCCCCGACCCAGGGCCGCTGCTTGGCCAACTGACCGGCCTATTCAACACACGCAGCGCCATGCTGGCTCCCGCTCCCGCTGCAGCATCAAGCGCGGCGCAGCCCCCGGCAACCGAGTTCGCGGCGTCGGCCCTGGCGAGCACGCGTTCGGTGGCGCAACTGCGCGCGCGGCTCATCGACCTCTCCAGCCTCATCGTCATTCACCTCTGTGACTTGATTTACCTCTGGCCCTTCTTCCAGGTGAACTGCTTCACCGTGGCCGAAGCCGACAGCGAAGGCCGCTTCAGTGCGCGGTTCTTCCACGACTGCAAGGATCAGCCCGACCTGTACTTCTGGGTCGAGCAATTCCAGGACGGCGCCTGGCAAACGGTGTACCGCCCCAGCATCGGCTGTGGCACCTATTGGAACTATGCCTGCGGCAGCGAGGTGGTGCTCAACCTGCCGCGTGCCTTGGCTTGCGAAGAGCCGCCCTACGACGTTCCGCCCGGCGTCACCCTGTTCGTGCTGCCCTGGGCCATCGCCAATGCGGCAATCTGGGGCATTCCGCCCGGTGCGCCTGCCGCACCCACGGGCTGGGTACGGCCCGACGGCATGCTCGATTACGACTCCGATTCCTCCCTCGGCATGCTCTACAACGCGCCCTTCGGCGGCACGCTCAACTTCATTCACGACGATTCCTACTTCATACCGACTGATGGCATCAAGTACTACCGCTACGCCTACCGGCGCCTGAATGCCACGCCCAACGCCGGGGCTGCCGATTCGAGCTGGACGCCGATTTCCACGCCCCTGGCGCGAGACTATCGCCTGGAATATTCCGGCGGGCGTCTGCCGACTTACGAGAGCTATCCCGTCGGCCCGAGCACGCACGGCGCGAATACCGGCCTGTTCGAATTCAAGCCGCAGCAACCACCCAATCCGGGCGGCACGGTGGTGGCGAGCGAATGGCTCAGCGGCAATGTGAGTGAGGTTGCGGCCAGTTGGAACACCCTGCTGACCGCGCCGCCACTGTCTGCCGACAACGCGAGCGACGACGCCGGTGTGTTCGAGGTCAAGATCGAAGTGTTCGACAAGAACGGCAATCAGGTCATGCCGGGCGCTGGCACCTTCCGTTTCCTCGCGCGCAATGCCGACGGCACCACCACCCGCCTGGCGACTGCGGCCGAAGAAGCCGGCGGCGCCTATGTGCTGCGGGTGCATGTGGACAACAACGGCACGTCCGCCGAGTTGCCGCAGCCCAGCATCGGTGGCGTTGCAGCCAGCGACGATTGCGGCTTCCTGCGCTACGAAAGCGGCGATCTGGTGCATGTGCAATACCTGGCCGCGCATCCCAACAACCACGCCGTATTCCGCTTCGGCATCACCCGAGGTTCGCACCGCATGCCCTCGGCGTCCACCCTGGCGCCCTATGTCGAGGTGGCAGCGCTCAGCGCGCCAACCACCACTGCGCCCTATACCAAAACGGCAGGGTCTTACCAGCGTGATTTCACGCCAACAGAGTTGGTGGGCACCTGCGTCAACGCCGCCTTCGCCGCCAGCCTGGGGGTGTATGGCAAGGCGACCAATGGCTACGGACGGCTGGGGCTGGACGCCTCACGGCTGATCGCCTTCGCTCTGGCGCAACGGCAAGCGGGCCCGGAGATCTAGAGCCGCCATGGAAATCACCCTCCAACTCACGCCGCAGGCGGCGCAGGCGCTTCAGCGGCACGACGCTACCGATGCCGCAGTGCAGTCCTTGCTGCATGTGGCAGAAGAGATCGGCGCCGCCCTGCGTCCCATGCACCCCGTTGGAGCCGATCCAAGCCTGCAGGTGTTTTATCTCGCCGACATGCCCGACACCCCGCAGGGTGAGCAGGGCATCACTCGGTTGCGTGGATGCGAGGCCATCACCGCCGCTTACATCAAACCTGACGACGCACCGCCCTGAAATCTTTATTTCCCTCATGCGGTTTCATTCATCCCAAGGAGATCATCATGGCCAAACCCAGCAGAGCACGTCCGGGCGCAAACAATGGCAGGTCTGCATCGGTGCTCGACGCGTCGATCTATCACTGCGAACTCATCGTCGTGGCCGAAGCGGAGTTCGCTCTGCAGACCACTGAAGGGGCGGAAATGGCTTCGGCTTCAGGCGCCAATGTGCGCGCGCTCAACAGCCTGCTGGCCAGCGAGAAGCTGAGCCTGCAGCCCTTGTTCGACGAGAGTGAAGAACGGCTGCGCGCCCAGGCCAGCGCGGCGACCGCCGAAACCGGGGCGGACTTGCCCGATCTGTCGATTTACTACCGTGTCGATGTGCCGGAGGACCGGATGGCCTCTCTGGCAGAACGTTTGTGCAAAGTCGAGGGCATTGCCGCGGCGTATGTGAAACCCCCGGCGATGCCCGCAGACTTTGATTTTGGCCTCAATGCCATGGCCGCGCTGGACACTTCGCCGCCTGCCATGACGCCGGACTTCACTTCGCGGCAACACTATCTCAACGCCGCCCCAGTGGGCATCGACGCGCAGTACGCGTGGACGTTGCCAGGCGGCAGGGGCGCCGGGGTGAACATCATCGACATCGAGTGGGGTTGGCGCTTCAATCACGAAGATCTGCGTCACGCGCAGGGCGGCGTGGTGTCGGGAGTGAGTTCCTCAGATGACAACCACGGCACGGCCGTGTTGGGCGAATTCAGCGGTGACCGCAATGCTTTCGGCATTACCGGCATCAGCCCGGATGCACAAGTGGCGGCGGTCTCGCTGGTGAGCCACGGCACCGCTCAAGCCATTCGCATTGCGGCGGACCGGCTGCGCCCAGGAGACATCATGCTGCTCGAAGTGCACCGTGCCGGGCCGCGCGCGGCGTCCGGCAGTGGGCAGTTTGGTTACATCGGCATCGAATGGTGGCCCGATGATTTCGCCGCGATTCGATACGCTGTCGGGAGAGGCGTGATCGTGGTCGAGGCCGCAGGCAACGGCGGCCAGAATCTTGATGATGGCATTTACAACACCCGGCCCACTGGATTTCCGGCTGGCTGGACCAATCCGTTCAATGCGGCCAACCCCAGTTCGGGCGCGGTGCTCGCAGGCGCAGGCCTGCCCCCGTCAGGCACGCACGGACGTAGCGCGCACCCCGGATGGGGCGATGTTTATGCGGACCGCGGGCGCTGCTTCTTTTCAAACTATGGTGCGCGCGTCGATGCCCAGGGTTGGGGCTGGGAAGTGACCTCTACTGGCTACGGCGATCTTCAGGGCGGCGTGAACCGCGATCTTTGGTACACCGATCAGTTCAGCGGCACCTCCAGCGCTTCCCCCATCGTGGTCGGCGCTCTGGCCGCTGTGCAGGGTGTGCTGCGTGCACAGGGGCGAATTCCGCTGTCTCCGGCGCGGGCCATCGAGTTGTTGCGCAATACGGGCTCGCCCCAGCAGGACGCACCTGGATTCACCTTCAGGCCGAACATGAGCGGTACGGGATATGCGCAGAACCATCCCGCGAGGCCCCGCACCCAGCGCATCGGCAACCGCCCGAATCTGCGGCAGTTGACTGCCGCGGCCTTGCAGACCCGCGAGTGGATTGGCGTGCAGTTCACCGGCAGCCTGGCAGCCCATCAGACCCAGCGCTGGTTCACCTTCCGCTGGCCCGCGCACTGGCATGTGGTGTGGACGGTCGTGCCCACCACGCCGCAGCAGGGCGGACCGCAGATCGAGTGGAAGGTGCAGGTGGAACGCGCGACCGATGCCTACGTCACTTATTGGATCAGCATCACCAATCTGACGGCGCAGCCTGTGAATATCGAAGCGCGCTATGCCGTGCTGGGCTGGTAAACGTGCAACGAGGCCCGGTGGGCCTCTGAATGATCAGGAGGATCGCATGAAAATCACCATTGAAACCGAGGGCACGGATCGCCCTCTCGCTCTATCTGCGGCCGCTGCGGACGCGACTTTGTCGGCACTGGATGGCGGCGGCTCTCCGCTGGAGGTCCGAAGCCGTGGGGCCGGGGAGGGGGAAATCGGCCATCCCGCACACTCGACCTCGCAAGGGCTTGATGGCGGCCCCGTTGCCGAATGGCTGGTGCAGGCGATTGAGGGCGGCGTGACGGGCTAAGTCGTACGGCCTCTGGTTCGACAAGAGACCAAATTGGCCCAACTTGCCGCCATCCACGACGGTAGCGTGGCGGCGGTGAGCCCGCCGGGGCCGTGCGCGTGGGCGTAGTGGGTAGCGGCTTGGCCGTGCAGCCAGACGGCGGCGAGCACTGATGAAGCCTGCCCCGTTGCCGCGAGCAGGGCGGCCGCGCTGCCGGCCAGCACATCGCCACTGCCTGCGGTGGCCAATAGACCATTGCCGGTGGCATTGATCCACGCCGCTTGTTGCGGCGAGACGATGAGAGTGCCGTGACCCTTGAGCACAATCCAGCAGGCGAAGCGCTGAGCCAGGGTGCGCGCAGCGCTGAGGCGGTCCGACTCAACCAACTGTACCGAGGAGCCAAGCAGTCGGGCGGCCTCGAGAGGGTGGGGCGTCAATAGGGTTGTGATGGGGTTGCGTTGCCGTAGCAGGGTTTGCAGCGAATCAGTAACGGCCACGAGATTGAGCGCGTCGGCGTCGAGCACCAGGGGGGCGGGCTGGGCCAAAGCCTGTGCCAGGTAGGTGCGGGCGGTGTCGCCGCTACCAGCGCCGGGGCCGACGAGCAGACAGGTTCGGCCGCCTTGGGCGGCGAGCAACGCGGCTGGGGAGCGCAGCATCAGCTCTGGCGCCAGCAGGTCCACGGCGGGGGCTTGGTCATCGAGCAGGCCGACGAACACTCTGCCGGCACCGAGGTGGGCTGCTGCGCGGGCGGCGAGCAGGGCGGCGCCTGTCATGCCGGCGGCGCCTCCGATCACCGCGACGTCGCCACGCTGGCCCTTGTGGGCGGACTGCGTCAGGTCGGGCAGCAGAGGGCGAATCAGATCGGCGCCGAGCCAGGTGGCATCAATCGCCACCTGCGGATGATGCGTTGCCGCACCGACGCCGAGATCGTCATGCCACAGCGTGCCGCACAAAGTCGATGCGGGGCCAGTGCACAAACCGGGCTTGAGCCCGAGCAGGCTGAGAGTCACGGTGGCGCGCACGCAAACGTCGGTTGCCGTGCCGGAGTCGGCATCCAGCCCAGAAGGCAGATCGACGCTGAACACGGGGGCGCCGCGCTGCGCGTTGAGCTTTTGAATGATCTCGGCCATCTGCGCTCGCATGGGGCCCCGCAGGCCGAGGCCCAGCAGCGCGTCGATGTAGAGATCGGCCTCGGGCAAGGTGCTGTGATCGGTCAAGGCGCACCGAAGCTCAGCCGTCTGCGCTTGCGCCCAGGCCCACGCAGCGTCTGCGGGCAGGCGAGAGCGCCATTCGTTCAGCGTCTCGGCGCCGCAGGCGAGGACGAGCACGTCGCGTCCAGCCTGTTGCAACTGCGTGGCCGCCACAAGGCCGTCTCCGCCGTTGTTTCCCGCACCAGCGAGCACGACGACGCGTCTTGCGTGCGGATAGCAAGCCTGCGCCAACCGGGCCACGGCACTGCCCGCGCGCTGCATGAGGCTGTGCGGGGGTAATGTGCGCGCGGCCTCGGATTCGATCTGGCGCAGCGAATCGACGCGATACACCGGCTCGGATTGCAGGGGGCTGATGCGTTTGAGCATATTCGTGCTTTCTCCCTCAAATGAAGCCGAGCAGGCCCAACAGGGCTCCGGCGAGCAGCAGCCACAAGGGGTTGAGCCGTGTGCGGACGACCAGCACGACGGTGAGCGAAATGAGCGCGATGCGCTGCCAATCGGTGGCTTCCTGCCGCGCCAGCAGCCAGCCGGAAGACAGCAGCAGGCCGACAGTGATGGGTGCCATGCCGTCGTGCATGGCGCGTACCCAGTGGCGATCCTTGTGAATCCGGCTGTAGCGGAAATAGGCCACGGTAATGAGCGATGACGGCAGAATCAGCCCGATGGCCGCCAGCAGGGCGCCGGGCAGTCCGAGAATCTGCCAGCCGAGCAGGGCGGAAAACAGAATCATGTTGGGGCCGGGCGAAGCCTGACCCAGCGCCAGGGCCGAGGTGAACGCCGAATCGCTGAGCCAATGTTGCTCCACCACCAGATAGCGGTGCATGTCGGGCAGCAGGCCGATGGCGCCGCCCACTGAAAGCAGAGACCACAGCAGAAAATGGCCGAAAAAAGCCAGGGCGACAGAGAGGGTGTGCATCAGGCCCTCCGAATGCGCCACCAGGCCAGTGCTACGGCAATCGGCCCGAGCACCACCAAGACCCAGAGCAGGTTGATGCGCAGCAGGCCCACCCCGGCAAATGCCAGCGCAGCCCAGCCCCAGTTGGGCAGGTAATGACGAATGGCGGGAAAGAGCTTGATGGCCATGGCAATCACCAGTCCGGCCACCACGGCCGACATCCCCTGCAATGCATGGGCTACCGCGGGCGCGCTGGCGTATTGGGCGTAGGCGATGGCAACGAGGAAGATCAGCACCAGCGGTGCGACGAGCATGCCCGCCAGGGCCGCGGCCGCCCCGCGCCATCCGAAAAAATGCTGCCCGACCATCAGGGCAAGATTGATCAGGTTGGGCCCTGGCAGCACCTGGCTCAGGCTGAGCATCTCGACGAACTCTCCGTTGCTCAACCAGCGTTTGTCTTCCACCAGAATGCGCTGAGCAAACGGCAATACCCCGCCAACCCCCAGCAGGGTGAGGTGGTTGAACACCCAGAACAATTCGGCCTTGTGACGCGGCGCCCGAAGGGGGGAAGCGGTCTGGCGGCCCGGATCAGTTGGCTTGTCCGCGGAGGGGAGGGAAGTCATGGCACGAGGAAGTGAAAGAGATTGCCGAAAGAGGTTGGCGCACTTCTCACAATGCGAAATTTGGAAGTCGTGATGTGAAAACAGCCTGCTGCAACGCAGGCTTGGAGACTTTCACTCAGCAAAAAAATGTTCCGCATTGCAAAAAATAGGATTTAAGTCATTGATGTATAAAGATATAAAATTATATCTTATATAAGACATAAGACTATGCTGCGCCGCAAAAGTCAACTACGCTCAGGCATCGAATTTTCATTCACCCGGAGAAGCAAGATGGCAGATCGCAAACAGCAAGTGGCAGCGTTGGAACAGGACTGGGCGCAGAACGCGCGCTGGAAGGGCATCAAACGCGGTTACGGCGCAGAGGAAGTGGTGCGCCTGCGCGGTTCGGTGGTAGTTGAGCATACGCTGGCCAGCCGCGGTGCGGATCGTCTGTGGAAGCAGATGCACGACATGCCGTTCGTCAACGCCCTGGGCGCATTGACTGGCAACCAGGCCATGCAGCAAGTCAAGGCCGGGCTCAACGCCATCTACCTGTCGGGCTGGCAAGTGGCGGGCGATGCCAACCTGGCCGGCGAGATGTATCCCGACCAGTCGCTGTACCCGGCCAACTCGGTGCCCAGCGTGGTCAAGCGCATCAACAATACCCTCACCCGCGCCGACCAGATTCAGTGGATGGAAGGCAAACAGCCCGGTGACGAAGGCTTCATCGACTATTTCGCCCCCATCGTGGCCGATGCCGAAGCCGGTTTCGGCGGCGTGCTCAACGCCTTCGAGCTGATGAAGTCCATGATCGAGGCCGGCGCCGCCGGCGTGCACTTCGAAGACCAACTGGCCTCCGTGAAGAAATGCGGCCACATGGGCGGCAAGGTGCTGGTGCCCACCCGCGAGGCTGTTGCCAAGCTCGTCGCAGCCCGTCTGGCGGCTGACGTCATGGGCGTGCCGACGGTGCTGGTGGCGCGTACCGACGCCGAGGCGGCCGACCTCATCACCTCCGATGTCGACGACAACGACAAGCCCTTCTGCACCGGCGAGCGCACGGTCGAAGGCTTCTACCGCACCAAGCCCGGCCTGGAGCAGGCCATCTCTCGCGGTCTGGCCTACGCGCCCTACGCCGATCTGGTGTGGTGCGAAACCGGCAAGCCCGATCTGGCCTACGCCAAGGCCTTCGCCGAAGCCATTCATGCCAAGTTCCCCGGCAAGATGTTGGCCTACAACTGCTCGCCGTCCTTCAACTGGAAGAAGAACCTCGACGATGCCACCATCGCCAAGTTCCAGAAGGAGTTGGGCGCCATGGGCTACAAGTTCCAGTTCATCACCCTGGCCGGCTTCCACGCGCTGAACTACTCCATGTTCAACCTGGCCTACGGCTATGCCCGCAACCAGATGAGCGCTTTCGTCGAGCTGCAAGAGGCCGAGTTCGCCGCAGCGCCCAAGGGCTTCACCGCGGTCAAGCATCAACGCGAGGTCGGCACCGGCTATTTCGACGCCGTCACCACGACGATCGAGAACGAGGCTTCCACCGCCGCGCTCAAGGGATCGACCGAAGACGAACAGTTTTTCGACCGGAAAGTGGCCTGAAGTATCTGGAGAAGAGTGGGCCGGGCCGCGATGGCCTCGGCCTGCCGAGGAGACGCAGCCGCCTCAAGCTTTCTTGAGGCGGCTTTTTTATTCCCGATGTTGGGAGCGTGAGTTCTTACTTCACGTCACCGCAATCGCTGCCCAGGCGCTTGCCGTTCACCTGCACGTCTGATTGGGTGGTTGCGCCCGAGGGGGCGACGCTGGTGATGCTCCATTTCGACTCGAATGTTGCTGGGCCGGTGCGGAAGGTGCCGGTCTGCGTGACCTTGGCTTGTGGCAAATCGCAATGGAAGGTCCATTGCGTCTCACCATCGGCCAAGGTGGCTTGTTCGCGCGTGCACTGCTTGCCGTCCATCGGCACCACCACGCTCTCCGGCTTCTGCCCCGGTTTGACGCAGATCTTCACATCGCGCTGCATCGGCACGCTCAGGTTTGGATCGAGGCGAGTCGTGCCGTGAATGTCCATGCTCCAGAGCCCGGGCTCCATGGGCGCATCTTTGGCGTACGCGGTGGCGCTCAATCCGGCGAAAACAATCATCAAACCCAGGGTGGTATGGCGCATCGAAAGACCTCCAGGGCACAGGGCCCGCAAATCATCAGGAAATGGAAACAGACTCAGTTTGACCGAGATCGCGGTGCCGGGTTTCACCCAGCCCCAGAACGGCGAGCAGGCTAATGACAGCCGCCACTGAAATGTAGCCGCCTACCCAGCTCAGCCCGCCGTGCGCCACCAGCACCTGGGCGACATAGGGGGCAAGCGAGGCCCCGAGAATGCCGCCGAGGTTGTAGGCCGCGCCCGAGCCGGTGTAGCGCACCGAGGTGGGAAAAATCTCGGGCAGCATCGCACCTAGCGGCGCATAGGTCATGCCCATGAGAAACAGCGCGCCGCACAGAAATATTCCCACGCCCGTGGTGGTGGCTGAGCCCAGCAGCGGCGCGAGGGCGAAGCCCCAGAGCACAGCGGCCCCGGCTGACGCGACCAAGACGGCGCGTCGCCCCAGGGCGTCACTGGCCCAGGCCGACAACACCGTGGCCACGGCCATGCAGACGATAGCCAGCATCAGCCAGGCCTGTAGCGTTGGCTTGGGCAGATGCAAGGTGCCGATGCTGTAGCTCAGCACGAACACCGCGCTGATATAGAACAAGGCGTAGCAGACCACGATAGACAACGAGCCGAGTATCAGCGGCTTGAGATGGCTGCTGAGCAGCTCCGTTAGCGGCACGCGCCGGGGTTGCTTGGCGGCTGCTTGGAACAAGGGGGTTTCAGTCAGTTTGAGTCGCGCATACAGACCGATGAGCACCAGCACGGCGCTGACCAGAAAGGGAATGCGCCAGCCCCAGGCCATGAACTGCGCGTGGCTCAGCAGCAGGCCCAGCAGCAGGAACAGACCGTTGGCCACGAGAAAGCCGATGGAGGGCCCAAGCTGGGGAAACATACCAAAGAGGCCGCGGCGATGTTTGGGCGCGTTTTCTGTGGCGAGCAGCGCCGCGCCGCCCCATTCGCCGCCGAGCCCCAGCCCCTGGCCGATGCGCAGAATGACCAGCAACCACGGAGCAAGCTCGCCGATGCGGTCATATCCGGGCAGCAGGCCGATGAGCGTGGTGCACACGCCCATGGTCAGCAGCGTGGCGACCAAGGTGGACTTGCGGCCGAATCGATCGCCGAAATGTCCGAACAGAAAGGAGCCGACCGGCCGCGCCAGAAACGCGATGCCGAAAGTGGCAAAGGCGTTGAGTGTCTGCGCCGTGGGCGAGGCGCTCGGAAAGAACACTGGCCCGATGACCAGCGCCGCGGCAATGGCGTAAACGTAGAAGTCGTAGAACTCGATGGCCGTGCCGATGAAGCTGGCGATGGCGATATGCGATGTCTTGTTGACCGGGGCGGTGGGCGCGGCTGTCATGGAGTCTCCTCGTGTTTGGTTGAGAGCGCCCCCAGACCCGCCGCTTCGCGGCAGGCCCCCCGAGGGGGATGAGAAAACTTGGGGCGGCCCTGCGTATTCTCATGAGCAATCTACCGGAAGGCGCGAATCCGGCATGTTTCAGAATGCAAACCGCGTTACGGAGCTTTTTGCTTGCTGCGTTTTGGCAAAGCCAGCCGCCAGATCGCCGCAGCGCAGGCTGCGATGACGGTCAGCGCCAGCAGCAGCCAGGTCAGATTGAGCCACCAAAGCCCTTCGGCAGAGAGCATGCGCGCAGCAGAGCCCAAACCGCAGCAATCGGGCAGCCAGGCGCTGGCGTTTGCCCAGCCG
>NZ_JBYCKI010000315.1:0-3546 GCF_057473305.1 Thiomonas sp. TH-17 | reverse complement strand
TACAGCAAAAAGTACAGCAACCTGGAGGAAGCTGTCATTGATACGAGAAATTTCTATTACGTATCAACAACTTAGGCAATCATTGGCGGAGAGAGGGTGACTCTAAACACAAATAAAATCAATAACTTACAGAAGTATTTCCATGTTTTTTCCATGTTTCGGCTGAATCAATGGGTAGCACGCTATATCACTCTGTGCTCATCGATTCGCTTGCCCGCGCCTACAGCATATAGGCCAGTCGATCGCACAACCAGCCAAACCCCACGCGCTCCTGCTCCAGTCGCAGCCGGGGCTGGTGGCGATCGAATCGGAGGTCGTCATAGACGGCCGCCTCCTCGGGCGTGAGACGCGCCAGGTCGTGGCGCGCAGGTTCGGGCTCCTCACCCCAGTGAAGGCGGTGGGCCAGGAGCGTCTCCCGGTCCATGAGGAAGGACGCCGCACCGGGAAAGTGGCCGCGCAGCTGGTCAAGAATGGCGAATCCGTGCGTGTCAATGTCACCCCAGTAGTGCAGCTGGCATCGATGTAGCCACGCGGCACGCGCCAGCGCCTCCCAACCGTAGCCTGCGCCGAAGATGACGATGGCGTCGGCCACAGCAGGGAAGGCAAGAAAGTTGGTCTCGTTCTCGGTGATGAAGACGCGCTGGACGGGTAGCACCAACGCCGCGAAGCTCGCAGCGTCCAGGGTGATATCGGGCAGGCTCTGCGACGAGGATGGGCCGCCCGGCAGGCTAGGCAAGGCCGTGTCGAGCAGGCGAAACCGAATCCGGACGGGCTTATCCAGGAAGCCGAATCGGCGTGTGAACTGGCCGACGCCGGTCGCATGGGTCTCGATGACTTCGGGTGCCAGAGCCAGGTCCAGCAGCTCAGCCAACACGCCTCGGTGGGCCTCGATGAACTTGGTGTCCACGCCGGGCACGTCGACCTGACGCAAATACACGCCCGGTCGAGGATGGGCCTGCAACCGGCGCTCGCTTCGTCATGCAGAATCAAGGCTGCTTGGCGAAAAAAACCACCGAGGGAGTTATGGCACTTAGATTGCTGCATTCAGCCGACTGGCAGATCGGGCGGATCTACTCGCAGTTCGAGCCCGACGATGCTGCGGCCTTGTTCGAGGCCCGCTTTCTCGCCGTCGAGCGATTGGCCACATTGGCCATCGAGCACAGCGTCGATGCCGTTCTCGTCGCCGGCGACGTGTTCGACGCGCAGACGGTCTCAGACAAGACCATTCGCCGCCTGTTCAACGCCATGCAGGGCTACACGGGGCCTTGGGTTCTCATGCCGGGCAACCACGATGCCGCATTGGCCGAGTCGGTCTGGACCCGCGCGCACCGCCTGGGTGTCATCCCCTCCAACGTCACCACCTGTCTGGAGCCGCGCGTCCATGTTGTGCAAGACCGCTTTGCGCTGCTGCCGGCGCCGCTGGTTCAACGTCACACCTATGGCGATCTGACCGAGTGGTTCGACGCAGCTTCAACGACTGAAGGCCTTTTCCGCATCGGACTGGCTCACGGGTGCGTGCAGGGCGTGCTGCCCGAGGGGGTGGACTCTGCGAACCCGATTGCGGCAGACCGCGCCGCTAAAGCGCGGCTGGACTATCTGGCCCTCGGCGACTGGCACGGTTGCCGACGCATGGACGATCGAACGTGGTACGCCGGCACGCCAGAAACCGACCGATTCAAAGCCAACGACTCCGGGCAAGCGGTGCTGGTGTCGATGGAAGGGCCTGGTGCCGCTCCATCCGTTGAGGTGGTCGGGGTTGGCCGGTACCGTTGGCAGCAACTGGAATCGAACCTGGCCGTCTCCAGCGATGTGGAGGAAACACTGCGCAAGCTGGAACAAATCGGCGCCGACGATGTGGTGCAACTGCGCTTGTCCGGCGTGTGCGACTTGGTCGGGCAGCGGCAGTTGGACAGCGGTGTGGAGGCCGCCCGTGCGCGGTCCAGGGCCATGCTGCTGGATTCGCAAGACCTCAGCCTGGAGCCCACACAGGCAGACATTGAGGCCATTCATGCCGATGGCTACGTCGGTGAGGTATTGCAAGAACTGCGCGCCGAGCAATCGGAGGCGCAGGGCACCATCGCACGCGATGCGCTCTTGATACTGGCCCGGCTGCTGGATGATCAGGCTAAACCATCGCAGGCCAAGAACCAGGGAGCCGCTCCATGAAGCTGCGAAAACTGCGCATCGAGCACTTCAAACGCTTCCGCGAACCCTTGGTGATTGATGGCTTCGCCGACGGGCTCAACCTGTTCGCCGCGCCCAACGAGTCTGGCAAGTCCACCGTGGCCGAAGCCATTCGTGCTGCCTTCTTTGAGCGGCACCGCTCGGGGAGCGTGGAGCACCTGCGCCCTTGGGGCGATTCTTCTGCCACGCCCACGGTAGATGTGGAATTCGACATGGGCGAGAAGCGGTACCACCTCACCAAGGTGTTCTTGGGCAAGAAGCGCTGCGACCTCACCATCGAAGGGCAACCTTCGCTGGACGGTGTCGCTGCTGAAGACCATCTGGCCCAGTTGCTGGGCTTCAAGTTCCCGGGCAAAGGCGCCAGCGCGCCCGAGCACATGGGCATCCCCGGGCTGCTCTGGATTCGTCAAGGCACCTCACACGAACTGGCCGACGCTGTGACCTACGCGGCAGACCACCTGCGGCAGGTGCTGGGCGAGTCGCTGGGTGACCTGACATCCTCCAGTGGAGACGTCGTGTTGCGGGCCGTGGAAGCCGAGCGCAACGAACTGCTGACGCCTGCCGCTGGCAACCCCAAAGGCGACTACGCCGCCGCCTTGCAGCGCAAAGCCGAACTGACGGACGCGCTGGCCGCGCTCGACCGCGACATCGTGGCCTACCAAGGCAGCGTTGACCGACTCGCCACCCTGCGCCTTGAGCATCAGCGCGACGAGCAGGAACGCCCCTGGGTGGGCATCCGAGAGCAGCACCGGCTGGCCCAGGCCAGCTTGGAGACAGCGCAGGGGCTCGAAGCGCGACAACAGACCGAGCAGGCCGCCCTGCAGCAGTGGCGCGCTCAGGCGACATCCCACCGCTCGGAGCTGGAGGCTTTTGCCCGCGACGATGCGGCCGTGACAATCCGCCGGCAAGCGCTGGACAAGCGGGCTGCGGCGGAAGCCACCGCACTGACCGAGGTGCAATCCTGGGAGCGACGGCACAGCGAGGCCCTGGCCGCCGACGCGCAGGCCCGCCAGATGCTGGAGCGAGTGCGTGTAGCCGCCACGCGCGCCGATACGGCCCGCGCCGCCGCCGAACTGGAAACCACGCTCGCGGCCATGACGGACGCCCTCACCCGAGCGCGCGACGAACGCACCCGCTTGGCCCGCCTGCAAGCCGAGGCCGAAGCCCTGGCCATCCCCCCTGCGGACTTGAAGAAGCTCACACAGCTTTCAGAGTCGCTGCGCGACGTGGGCGTGCGGCTGGACGCCGCAGCCACCACGCTGGAATTCGATTTGCTCGAAGGCCAATCGCTGCGCCTGGGCGGCGAAGAGGTGAAGGGCCGTGCTCGCCGCACGGTGGTGAGCCGCACGGAGATTCAGATCG
>NZ_JBYCKI010000314.1:0-10128 GCF_057473305.1 Thiomonas sp. TH-17 | reverse complement strand
GATCCGGGTGCGTCGGGTCGGCCAGCGATGGGATCGACAGCAGCAGGAAAGCCAACTGGAACGGGCGCCAGCTGCGGTTCTTCAGTACGTCGAACTGCTCGACGGTGACGTCCTTGCCACGCCGGATTTCGAGGGCGTATTGGCTACGCACGCGCTGCGTGGCCATTGCCCGGTTGGCGAAACGGAAGGCCGCCAGGGCATTCGCGTCGCTCTTCAGCGTATCGATACCCTGCTGCAGGCGAGTGTGGATCTCCTGGCATCGATCCATTGCCTGTTGCGACTGCGCGTCGTAGCCAAGCACGTCGATGCCGACCCGAGCACGCTGCTCATCGATCCACGCGGCGTAATCCTTGGTCAACAGGTTGAGGGCGTCGACCAGCGGATCGATGTCCAGTGTGGCGAGGCGCTGCATGTCGAGCAGGCCACTGCTCACCATTTCCTTCATCGCCGGCCGGTCGGCGGGGTCCAGCCCCGGTGTCTCGGTGACCTGCACCTCGTACTGCGGCATGACAGTGATGCGCACCTCGGTGGCCAGCGTCACGTCATCCGCCGCTTCGGCATGGACGGCGACGCCGTGCCCCACCGCGAACTCCACCCGGTTGCGGTAGATCATCTCCAGCGATTCACGCTCCGGGTCCATACCGTCCGCATCCAGCACAGGCCGGCGGCGGAAGATTGCGCGCTTGGGTGCTTCAGCTTCCGAACGCACGATCAGCTCCGGCTGGAAGACCCAGGCGGTATCGCGGTTGGTCTCGGGTTCTTCCTGTGCGTTGACCAGGAACAGCGTCACCAAGCGATCGCCATTCGCGTTCTTGGCGCGCACGGAGCCCTGCACCCGCACTTCGGGATAGGTCTTGTCCGGCGCCTGATGAGGGATCACGCCTTCGGTGAGCGGCAGCACCAGCTTGCCGCCACAAGGGATGCGTTGCCAGACCTTGGCCTTGGTCTGCTCCTCGGCGCCGGTCTCCTTGTTCTTGCGGATGCGGAAGATCTCGTGCTCATCGCTGCGCTCGTAGCGACCCCAGCGCACCTCGATTTCGATCCGTTCGGCGTCACCATCCACACAGAAGGTCATGCCCAGGCTGCTCGGTACCAACGATTGATTGCTGGCAGCGTCGATCTCATCGGCGGCGTCAGACTCGGGCTCGACACGCCCCGTCGCCGTGCCGAACTCCGCACCGGGTTCATGCTGGCCGGGCGCCTTCGGGTCGGTGGGCTCTTCGACCTCGTCGTTCGCCAGTGGCCCTTCGAGCCCTTCGATGCCACCCTGTGCCGCCTCACGCGGGGCGAGCTTGCCCACCAGATAGCGATCCCGCACACCCATGTCGACGATGCGCTCATGAGGGCCGCCAGCCGGGCCGAGCAAGTCGTCCATCACGGCCAGTTGCAGCAGTTCGCGGATGTAGGCGAGTTCCTGCTGATGCTGGGGAGATCTGGGATCGGAACCGACCGTCGGCACTTCGGCGATGGTCTTGTGCAATGCCTTGGGCAGGGCTTCGACGAAATCGGTCCACTGGACCCGACCGATGCTGCTCGAAGACGGTGGCGTGAGTGCAGTGAGGCCGATCGAGACGGGGTCTGTGATCGACAGCAGTCGGTCGAAATAGAGCGTGGTGGTTTCGAGATCGGAACGAACCCGCAGCACACGCCCGACACGGGTGATGCTACCAACGGGGTTCAGGACCAGAACCCAGTCGTCCTCCTCGATGGCCTGATAGAGAGAACGCTCACCCTTCAGAACCAAGATATAGGGCGCGAGCCTGTGGTCGGTGCCGAGGCCATGATCGATGGCGATCCATGCGTTGGAAGTTTTCGTCATACCTTGGTCACCTCAAATCCTGTCCACGATCTTTTCGAGCTTGTCGAGTGACTTGCTCTTCTCGATGTATGCCGAATACGCCTCTTGAGCGCCCCGAATCAAGGTGTCGTAATGGACGATGCGGCTGCCCGGTGAGATCGATGTCATCGATGACTTGAGGCGGTCGGGGTTCGATGCCTCTTCGTTGACGGTCTTGCCAAGGACGAAGATCACCTCGATATTGGGGCTGACATCGTTTTGCTCGCGCAGGATCTTTTTCAGCTTGTCGACGTAGGTCTGACCTTGCTCCACCAGTTCGAGCAATCCCATCTTGCGGCCGACCTTCTTGAGCTCGACGATGACGTGCTTGCCCGCATTGGTGCGATAGGCGATGTCGACGCGGCCCAGGCGCTCTTTCTCGGTCATGTCTTCGATCAGCACGCCTTCCGTCGTCAGGCGCGATTCCATGATCGGGCTGCCCGTGGCACGCTCCCATGCCGGGTCCAATAACCAGAGGTGATCGAACAGGTACTTCTGGAGCACCCGTTCCTTTGCGTCCTCATCGATGATGGTCTGGAAATCCCGGATGGCATCCAGACGCGATTTGACGATGTCCCGGTAGAGGGATGCCTCAAGCGAGTCTCTGTCGGCGAGCACGGCCAGCAGCCTGTCGGCACTCTCGATGCTCGTCACAAACTCCTCGGTCGAGCCGCGCAGCTTCATGCGCTCGAATGCCAGGATGCCGTGCCGGTACATGAGCTTCCGATCCTCTTCCTCATCGACCGGCAGCGCACTGAGTTTGGCGATCAGCGTCTCCGCGCTCTTTTTGTATCCCTCGGGGAGCGTATCGAGCCACTCGGCGAGGGCGGGCGATGTTTCCTTCGCTTTCTCGACCTCGTGCTTCTTGCGCCATTCCGTCCAGCGCTTCTCGACTTGCGTAAGACGTGATTTCAGGAAAGCGATCAGCTGCCCATATCGGGGGTCATCCTCCTGCACGCGCTGCCGATCGCTGGTCGCGATGTCTGGTGCGTCGTCGGCGTCTAGGAAATCGGCCTCGATCTGCCCGGTGAGGTACTTCGTGTAGAGCCGCCCGTCGTTCAGTTTGTCGAGGATGTTCTCGTGAAACAGGCGGCCACGGGCGAACACGACGATGCCATTCAGATTGCCGGCATCCTCACTATCCAGTTGTTTGGGGAACCTAGCCGTGCCGATCCAGCCGCTGACCCTCCACCCGGCATCCCATCCATCGAAGCGGTTCGACAGGGATTCCTGTTCCAGTAGCTGCGTGGCGGGGGTCAGGTCGAGGGCGTCGTCACCGAATCGCCAGAGGAACTGCACCATCGGCAAGTCACCACGGTCGGAGGGCGTGATGGGCTGCCCATCGAGGTCGATCTTGAAACCGTGGGCCTCTCCGATCACGGAAAAGCGGCGCGCCAGGCGCTTGCGAAGAGCCAACGCTCCCCGGCCGAGACGCTGCCGCTTGATGTCGCGCAGCACGATACGGGTACCCTTGGTCACCGTGAGTCGATCGGTGGGCAAGGACTCGGGGCTGTAGAAGGGTTCGCGCTTCTGTACGGATTCGTGGATTCCATCCACGGTCATACGAAGGCCATGAGCCGACCCATCCTTGGCCGACTCCACCTCGATGACGTTGGCGATCGAGAAAAGCGAGAGCTTGCCCAGTCCTTTGCGCCCCATCACGGGGCGCCCTTTGGCGGTGGTCTTGCCATGCTCGGCGTCCTCGTCGCGTCGTCGATAGCCGACCCGCAGGTATTTGCCGTTCATGTCATCGACCGACATGCCTATGCCGTCATCGACGATCTCGATCCAATTACCCTCCGGATCGATCTTGATGTCGACGGTCTCTGCGTCGGCATCCCAGGCGTTCGCGACGGCCTCGGTCAAGACGGCCGCGATGTTGCTGTAGAGGTTGATCCCCAGATGGTCGAGCACATTCAGGTCGACCGTCATCTTGTATATGTCCGTCATATGCTCCCGCCTAGTCATCAAATGCGCCGATGCCGTCTGGGTTCTTGCCAGACTGGAGCATCTCGAACTCTGTCAGATACTGCGATACGGCTTCTCGGGCGCCGTCAAGCACTGTGTCATCGCGCTGCAAGCGCTGAAGTCGAGCCGCAGTGACGGCGGTGTCGATGTAACTCTCCAGCCAGCTCGGATTGAGGCGGGGTTGAAGACGAACCGCCCAATCGCCCATCGTCTGGGATCGCGTGTGTTGCAGGAACTTCGGGAGCAGATTTAGCAGCCCCTCGTCGGACGTCGTTACTCGGTCGCACCATGCCCGTACTTCAGTGCCCTCACCCCAGTGTTTCCAAGTGGCGAGTAGCCTCGGCAACTCCGGGTGGCTCATGAAGCCGGACTCGCCTGCAAGAACCCGTATTCGTTCCAGCCATACGGACTTCAGTCGTATGACTTCATCAGCCATCAGCAGCGTGGCTTCCTGTG
Organism: Thiomonas sp. TH-17; assembly: GCF_057473305.1. Classification (NCBI taxonomy): domain Bacteria; kingdom Pseudomonadati; phylum Pseudomonadota; class Betaproteobacteria; order Burkholderiales; genus Thiomonas; species Thiomonas sp. TH-17. The sequence goes on along the minus strand of NZ_JBYCKI010000314.1, from coordinate 5,867 downwards.
CCTTCTCGACCTCTTCGTCCAATGCCTTCAAGAGCCACGACTGGACTGCAACGGCACGACCGGCCCGCATCGCAATCTCCAGCACATCGGCGCGCCGATCGGCCGACAGCCGTTTCAGAAGGTGATAGACGGGGCGCGAAGCGCGTGAGACGTTGCCAAAATCGAACATGCCGCGTTCGTCGGCAGGATCGATCAACGCATCGCCTACGTCGAAGAGCGCTTGGATGACGGTTGAGATATGCGCATCCGGAATGTCCTTCTCGACATGGTCCATCAGTCGTTCGAGCAGTGCCCGCGCCTTTGACATGCCATCGGGCCGCCGCTCTTTCTTGGCTTGAACGAGTGCATTGCCAAAGTCAGCTGGCGACGCCGCCAGACTCAGCAGCGCCACCATCTCACCGCGGCGTATGGCACCGGGAGGAACGGTGAGCCGGAAATAGATCGGGAATACGTCCGGGTGGCAGGCCCGCAGGTTTCTCCGCCACTCAGCCAGCCAGTCCGAGCCGTAGCCCATGCGTCCAGTTTTCGGGAAGATTCGTTCGATCAACGCCTTGGAGCTCTCTTGCAAATCGACTGGTAGGGCTTGTGCCCATCCAGTGTGAAAGGCTTCCTTGGTTCGCTCATCGACGTCGTAGCGAGAGTCGCGGCTGTGGCCCGCGAATCTGTCCGGGTTGGTACGAATCACGTCGTACAAGCCGGGCAAGAACACCCGAAGCGCCTCGAGCGCAATGAAATCCACGGCATTCACTTCACCACGGACCGCCGGATAGGTGACGGCCAAGGTGTTCGTGAATCGAACCACGTCACGAGGCACCTGAATCAGCGCGTCGATCCCGTCGTGATAGACATTCGTCCAGTACGACTGATCGAACGACCCTTCTGGGACGTCGCCCAGTATCTCGTCGAGACGCTTGAAAAGGGCCGCGCGCAGAGCCACGCGATCGACGGGCGGCAATTCGAAAGGCACCTGAATGATCTTTTCCAGGTACCGCTCGCCGGGTAAGCCGCTCTGTTGTTCAATTGCTTGTGCGGCGACGTCGCGATCGAAGGCCAGCAAGTAGACGACGTTTGGAAAGTCCGCCAGCGCCTTGATGACGGTGAACAACTGGCGGGTCTCCTCCGGCGTCAGTCGATCGATGTCGTCGATGATCACCAGGATGCGTTTACCGGCCTTTTGCAGGATGCCCGTGATCGAATCCTTCAGTGCTGGCACATCCTTGGGCTTGCGCTTCGCTTGCCCCAGCAGCTTGCCGATGAGCCCACCGGCACCGCCCGAAACTCCGGTCAGGTCGATCAAACCACCCACGCCCTCGGCGAAATCGGCCAACAGGTCACCTAGTTTTTTGAACTTCTCGCTCTTGGCTGGCAACACGGCCTGCAACTGGCCGAGAAATGCGCGTGCCAGGTTTTCTTGCCCGGAAAACCACCACGGGTTGAACTTGACCAAGACAGGCTGCTCGTTCTCTGGGCGCTGCTCCAGGAAGTGCTGGACATAGCTCAAGACCGTGGATTTTCCGGAGCCCCACGGCCCATAAAGCGCGAGCACCAGGCCGTCGCTGCCAGGATAACGGCAAATGCTGTCTGCCAGGCTTTTCGCGAAGGGGGCATGCCCAAAGAGATCATCCTTTGGGTCGATGCTGGGGCGATCGGCTGAGAGGGCGGTCATTCTTCACCTCCCACATAGCTATAACGCGTCCCGCGCTTCTCACCCTGGCGCTCGACTCTGCCATTCGCGAACAGGTCGGCGATCGAAGCATTCCATTGACCGTCGGTGATGCCGATGGCGGCGACGATGTCGGACTTGGCGTGCCAGCCGGGATGTGCCCTCAAGTATTCAGCGATGGCATGTGAGGGGCTGGCGTGGTTGCGGGTACGGGGCTCGGGGACCTCAAGGTGTGCCCCTTCATTGGGTGGAGCAGCGTCGAAGTCGAGTGAGGGCTGTTGCGTGGGCGTGTTTTGACCACCTACGGTGCGAGGTTTCCTCGCTCCAGGGCTGGCGGCTCTTCCGTGCAATCCTTGCGCGACCTCTTCCTCGTACCTTTGATGGTTCAGCTCTGACAAACGGCGAAGGACTTCAAGGCGTGCGCGCTCACTGACGGTGAATCGCACGCGATCGTTTTCGGGGAGATACGGAACCTCGTGGTATCCGTGTTCCAAGTCGAGGTCGCCCCAGCCGTAGGCGCGGGCGACGGCGAGGTCAATTGCACGGTGCAACTCGCGCATCGTATCGACTCGGGAATCGGTGTCAGCCCGATCATGGAAGCGGTTGTAGATTTGGGTGAGGCCGATCGCCCCGGCTGCCATCAACGCCTCACGATGTGCGTGATAACGCTCACCGAGACCTTCCAACTCATCATTGTCATAAAGAGTTGGCATAGGCCATGTTTCCAGCGCATACGATGTGGAATAGTTCAATGTCGATGCGCCCAGTGTGCCGCATGTCCAGAACGCCCATTCCTGATGATGGCTGGATTGCAAGACGGCGAAATCCGACCAGCGCCTCAAGAAGTAAAGCTTTGTTTTTGTGTTGTAGATGTTGTTTGTCGGAACCTTCCTGAAAGTGACATATTTCGTCACGATAGCCGAGGCCAGCAAGGTTTCATGCGCCGCCACTTCGCGCATCAAAGCTGGGCGGAGATCCCAGAACTTCCAATAGCAATCCTGATGAATCTGCCCCGTCAGCCCATCCCGGTACGGCTTGACCAGCTCTTCGACGCGCTGGAATGCCGGGCCATACTGCCGCGCTTTCTCTTCAGGCCAGTCCCGGAAGTAGATGACCCATCGGTAGGGCTCCAGCCTCGGCATGGTGTTGAGGTCTTGCCCGTTGAACAGTGGGAAGATAACCTCGGCACACTCGGGATCGGCGGCCAGGATCTCCGCCCGCTCTTCGGCAGTGAGCTCGAAGCCGCGCCCCATGATGTCTTGGCCCTGTGAGAACTTTCCTTTCAGTGCCTTCAGCTTCACCGGACGCTTGATCTGAAAATCTTCTTCCAGCGCGCCGTTGACGGCTGAAACCGTCCGGTCGTCCAGGACCTTCCTGCCCCGCCACCCATTGCGAGCGACCCACGCAATCGAAACGACCACCGCCGCATTGCCTGGCCATGCCATGCGCGAGCATCCCCGATAAACGGCTCCACCCATTCCGATGATCTGGTCCAGACAAACCACACGGGAGCCGGTCTCCGTGATCGATTTGGTGGCCAATAGCCCGAAGCAACCCTGTGCTCCAAGCAACGAGAAAGCCCGTAGGTAGAAATAGACGCAGAGATCTGGCGACCCCACGACACCGTTACGGATCAGCTTCAAATACTCCTGATATGCCAGGCCGAAACGACGGCCTATCCAGCGTCCACCGCTGAACGGCGGATTGCCGACCATGCCGTCGAAGCCGCCACGCTCTCGTGCAAACACCTCCGGAAATTCCAACGGCCAATGGAAAGGCCGGCGCGCTGGCTTGTCGGCGGGCAGATCAATGGAAAGTGCGGCGACAGACCTGCGATGCATCGAGACGAGTACGGCTCGATCGCCGTCGATGGCTTGTCCGGCCTGGACGGCCAGCGATGCCAAGGCGTTCTCCAGACCCGAGCCACTGCCGCCCGCTGCGAGCACCTCCCCGATGAACGCATCGGCGATGCGCTCAGGCACTTCGAGCTTCTGACGTGCATCGGCATCCAGTCGCGCCATGGCCTCGACGTCACGGATGTCGCGAATCGGCATCTGGCGCAGTCGCTGCCGCAGCTCGATCGCCTCGTGAACCGCCCGTTCGATGTTCTGCCCGAACAGGCGTTGCTGACCTTTCCCAGTCGGCGTCATGGTGAGTTCGGTGAGCTGATCCAGACGATGGATGCCGAGCAGGCTGTCACCGCAGCGCAGGTTGTGGTCGAGGAAGCCGAAGGGGCGTCCCTTGGCCAGTGTCATCAGCCAGATCGAGAGCTTGGCGAGTTCGACCGCCAGGGGATTCAGGTCTACGCCGTAGAGGCAGCGCTCGGCGATGAGGCGTCGGGCAATCACAGTGCGGGCCTCGGTGTCGCGGGGAAGAGGCTCCTTGATGCCCAGCGTATCCAGCACCTCGCCATCCACACTCACCGTCTTGCCGCCACCCTCGGCCTGTGCCCATGCCTCGACCAAGCGATCGGCCAGCCAGCGGCAGGCTTGCACCAGGAAGGCGCCCGAGCCCATGGCCGGGTCGCAGATCTTGAGGTCGAGCAGTTCGGCGGGGGGTTTGAGCCGCCATAGCTCGCGCGGGGTGCCTTCAGCTGGCCCCACATAGGCGATCGGGGTCAGGGTCTCGGTGACGATGGCCTCGGTGAGCGATTTCGGCGTGTAGTGGGTGCCGGTCTCGCGCCGGTCGGAACCAGTGGTGACGATGAAGGCCCCGGCCGGATAGACCAGCGGATAGCCCCAGGGATCGGTGCGCACCAACTGGACAAAGGGCTTGATGTGATTGCGGAGGTTGGTGTCCCCATGGCAGGCAGCCAACAGACGGTCGGCCAGCGCATCGTCGACGGGCCTGGTCAGATCGTTGCGCACGCGGCTGGCGGAACTGCCGGAGCGCTCCTGGAGCAGTTCGGCCAGACGTTCGGCACCGTCCAGCCGGGCGGACTCCAGCTCGGCCAGCGTGACCCAGGGGGCCTTGGCATTCTTGGTGGCGTCGAGTTCCAGCGTGACCTCGGCGGTGCGCTTGACGGTGCGCTCCAGCAGGCCTTCATAGACGTAGCCGATCTGTTCGACGTCCAGCGCCCGGTAGGACAGCGTTCGACCCTGGAACTGCTGGATGGCCTCGAGCATCAGCAGCACGGTGCGGTTGTCGATGGGCAGTGGTTTGGCGATGTCGGTACGCCAATCCGATCCCTTGGCGCGGCCCTCTAGGAAGGGGAAGCGATCCGGATCGAACAGCGAGCCGCCCAGTGCGGGCAGGCGCAGGTTCTCGTGTTCGATGCCGCCGAATACGGCGCGGAAGATCGCCAGCAGACGCGACCAGGCATCCCAGCGGCGTTCGAGGATCTCCTCGGATTCCGTGCGCAACTGCATGCGCAGCGTCGACAGCGCGTAGTTGGCCTCGTAGCGTTCGTCGCCGAGCAGCAGCAAGCCACGCTCCTCTGCGGAGAGCAGGAAGACCAGCCGCATCATCACCGTCAGCGCGGCTTCGTAGAGTTCCGGCTCCTTCACGTCACGCAACAACTCGCGGTCGCGGTCCTGGTCGGCCTTGTCGAGCGCCTGGATAAGCACTTCGACGGCGCGCCGCACCTGCTCGCCGAGGGCGTCGGTGACCTCGTCCTGATACTTCAGCGAGCGGTCGAACAATGCCGGCAGTTGCTCGACCTCATCGACGAAGAAGCGCCGAATGCCCAGCAGATGCACGAAGGCCTGCAGGGTGCTGGGTTCCTGGCTCCAGATACGGGCGTACCAGCTCGCGAAGGTGGTAACGGCGCCCACTGGGGCGTCGACCAGCATCCAGCGCTCGCCATTGGTCACCAGCCCGAGGCGGCATCCAATGGCGCGGCAGAGTTGGACCATGCGGTCGGCCGGGGTGGCGGCCCATCCGTCCAGCTTCAGGGTGGCATCGAGGTCTGCGTCCTGGCCGTAGCTGTGGATGAGCATCAGCGGTTTATTGGCCCGTTGCTCGTCGATCACGGCGAGATCCGGGGCCAGCGTCACGCCATGCTCAGGCAGGCTGACACTCAGGTTGGCCGCGCACCAGTCGGCGCGCTTCAAGACGTCGCCTTTGCCGTCCTCGTCGAGTTCCAACCCGCGCGCCAGCACCTCATCGATCCACGCAGCGTGCAATTCGGCAAACTGCGGATCGTCCGTCTCCAGCGCCTCGCGCCATTCCTCGTAGGCCTGACGCAGCCGTTTGCGCTTGGTTC
>NZ_JBYCKI010000313.1:0-30835 GCF_057473305.1 Thiomonas sp. TH-17 | reverse complement strand
GCGAGGCAAGGCGACCAGCCTTGCCTCGCACCTCCGCCTTGCATCCATCCCCGTCTGGGGGCAACGCGGGTGCATAAATAGCGTTAACAGGCCCTAGAACTTCCAGCCGACCGACACGCCCAGCGTGTTCTGGTTCATGCGCACGGTTTCCGTCGAGCCCGCCGTGGCGAAGCCGGGCGGCAGAGGGCCGGTCACGCTGTTGTCGAGCGCATGGACGTAATCCACCGAGACTTCCATGTCCTTGCTCACCGCATAGGTGGCGCCGAGGGTGAGGTGGTCTTGGGTGACCGCGGGGGCGATGGTGTTGAGAAACACCTGCGAACTTTGCACCGGGTTGTCGGCGTGGTTCCAGCCGGCGCGCAGGGTCAGGTCGGGGCTGTACTGGTAGGCCGCGCCGAGCTTGATCACCGTGATGTTCTTCCAGCCGAAAGCCGGGCCGTTGTCCTGGCCGAGCAGGCATTGCTGCTGATAGAAGCAGTCGGCGGTATTGCCGATGGCCTTGACCTTGGCGTAGTTGATGCGCACCACGTCGCCAGCCAGCGTCCACTGCGGCGCGGGCGTCCAGGCGAAGCCCAGGCCGTAGGTTTCGGGAATATTCAAATGCGCGCCACCGGCGAACAGTCCGGTGTATTTGCTGAAGCTGCTCATGCGGGTTTCGGGCTGCCAGGTGGCGCCCAGAGTGAGGCCGGGGGCGACCGTGCCCGTCCAGCCCAGTCGCACGCCCACACCGGTGGAGCTGTCGTGGCCGTTGTCGGTGAGCTTGTCCGGATCAACCGAATAGGCCTTGAAATTGCTCAGACCGTTGGCGCGGAAAGTTTGCTTGACCAGATTCAGGGCGATGCCCACGGCGTTGTTGTCGTCGAGCTTCATGGCGAAGGACGGCGAGATGAAAAGTTGCTGCAGATCGACCCCGGTGCCCGCTTGCAGGGGCGGAAAAATTTCAGAGTAGCCACTGTTCATGCCGCCGTTGCCGTACATGCTGATGCCGACGGCCATGCGGGGATTGAGCATCCAGTTCATCCCGATTTCGGGAATGAGAAACAGCGACTGGTCATTGCCCGAATAGGTGCCGGTGATCGGCGTGCCTGCGGCCGGGCCCATGGCCGCCCCCAGACTGCCAGTGGTGCTCACGCTGCGGTCGGGTTTGAACAGGCTCAGCCCGCCGTCCACGCGGTTGCCAATCAGCGCCATACCGGCCGGGTTGGTGGCTGCGGCCAGCGCATCCTGCGGCAGGGCGATGCCCACGCCCCCCATGCCGTTGGATTTGATGCTGTAACCCGGCTGAAAGTAACCGTCGGTGGCCTGGGCGGCAGGTGCGGCGAGGCTGGCAAAGATGAACGCAAGTTTTTTCATGATCCTGAAGGGCTGGAAGAGGGGAGAAAATCGCCGCAGCCTGAAAGCTGCGGCGAAAACACTCCCGACCCGTCGCACAGACGGGTGGGCGTGCGAGGAGCGCGACAAGTCGCTGGGGACGGCGCGCAGGCGCCGAATTCGAGGATTGCGCGCGGGTTAATGCGGCGAGGACGAGACCCTGCCGGAGGCGATCTGCCAGTCGCTGCATACCGCCTGCACCCCTGCCGTGGTGAACACCAGCCATTCCGCATGGGTGCGCAGCTTGGGGTCGCGCAGAGTGCCGCACAGCCGCACCAAGCCTTCCTGAACGTCGATCTGAATGCCGAGGTGGCGCAGCGAAGTCTGGCTCAGCCGCTCCAGCACCTGCGCGCGCAGGCGCTGGTCGGCGTTGCCCTGCGCGGCGGGCAGCGCCGGGCGGAGCGTCTGGGAGCGCGGCCGCCCGGTTCTGGCGGGGCGTAGCGGGTAACGCATCGGTGAAGTCGTGGTCATGAGAGTCTCCTTCAGGGTTTAGCCGTCAGCGGCGCGGCCTTGCGGTTTGAGCGAAGCGCGGCGGAGTGCGCTGGGTTGGCCGCGGCGCGTTGCCACAGCTCGAAACCCGCCATGCCGACCACCATGCTGGCGAAAAACAGCCACTGCGGCGCGTGCAGCGAAGCCAGTGAGGCCAGCGACGGGCCGGGGCACAGCCCGGTCATGCCCCAGCCGATACCGAACACCGCACTGCCCAGCAGCAGTCGCGAGGTAATGCTGCGGGTATCAGGAAAGGCGATGGCGTCGCCCAGCAGCGCCTTGCCGCGGCGCTGCGCGAGCTGCATGGGCACGAAGGCCACGACGACGGCGGTGATGAGAACCAGCAACAGGCTGGGATCCCAGGCGCCTGCGATATTGAGAAAGCCCAGCACCTTGTCGGGGTTGGTCATGCCCGAGAGCAGTACGCCCAGGCCGAACAGCAGGCCGGAGAAAAACGCGAGCTTGTTCATGAGGATCTCCTTGAGAACTTGGGGTCAGTACAGCAGGGCGTGAACCGACACGGCGGTGACGATGCCGGTGGAGAGGAAAGTGGCCACCGCTGCCAGCGAGCGGCGCGACAGCCGTGCCAGCCCACAGACGCCGTGGCCGCTGGCGCAGCCCGAACTCAGCCTCGCGCCCACACCCACCAGCAGGCCGCCTGCGAGCAGCAGCGACCAGGGCGCTTCGAATTGCGCGCCGGGTATGGGCATCGAGAGCGCCCACAGCACCGAAGCCGCGAGCACGCCGACGAGAAAGCTCAGCCGCCACGAGGCCGGGCGGCGTGCGGCCAGAGCATCGCTGAGCGAGCCGCCCAGAATGCCGCTGATGCCGGCGATCTTGCCGCCGCCCAGCGCCAGTGCGCCGGCAGCAGCGCCGATCAACACGCCGCCTGCAACTGCGGAATAAGGGGTGAATACAGACCAGTCGATGGTGAACATGGCGGATCTCCTGTCAGGGTGAGGTGGGGGCAGGGGCGAGTCAGCGCCGCGACCCGGACGGATGGATCGGGCGCGGGGATGCGCCCAAGGCGTTGTCGTCAAACTCGCGTTGGAGAAGGTCGAGGTCGTGCGCCTGCTGGCGCTGCAGCCGGGCCAGCGGATCGGGCTGGTAAAGCGCCCGCAGTTGCGCGGCGAGGCCATGCAGCTGGCGCTGCATGGCGTGGAACCGGGCCAGGGCGAGTTCGGTCTGCGGATTGGCGGGGGAAGGGAGGGTGTGCATGAGGATTCTCCGGTTGGGGGCGGATCGATCGGATGCGATCTGCGCGGAGTCCTAGTGCAAACCCTGTGCCACCGGGGTGCTTGCAGAGAGGGGTGAGGGAAAAAATCACACAAATCAGCGACAAACGGCCGACTTGCCCCTGAAAAGCGTCGGGCAACGGCGACGGCTTGCCCGGTGTTTTTTCAACGCCTTGATTTATTGAGTGATTTTTGTCGCGGATGGGCGACGGGGCGACAAGCCCTAGTGCACCACTGCACTAGCTCTGCGGCGGTGCTTCTTCGGCGGCGGGTTTGAATTGCGCCGGGTCGAGATGGTGTTTGCCGAGCAGGCGATAGAACTCGGTGCGGTTGCGTTGCGCCAGCCGCGCGGCCTGGGCGACGTTGCCGTTGCTCATCTTGAGCAACTGGGCCAGATAGTCGCGCTCGAACTGTTCGCGGGCTTCGGCGAAGGGCAGCAGGGTGGTGGGTTTGAGCCGCAGCGCCCGTGTCACCGAGGTGGCCGGTATGCGGCTGGTGGTGCTCAGCGCGCAGCACTGCTCGACCACGTTCATGAGCTGGCGCACGTTGCCGGGCCAGTCTTGTTGCTGCAGCAGATCGAGCGCGTCGGGCGTGAAGCCGGTGATGCGCCGGTGCAGCCGGGGGGTGAGAATCTTCAGCGCATGCTGCGCCAGCATGGCGATGTCTTCGCGCCGCTCGCGCAGCGGCGGCAGGTGCAAGGTGACGACGTTGAGGCGGTAATACAGGTCGTCGCGAAAATGGCCTTCCACGATGGCGGCGTCGAGATCGCGGTGAGTGGCGGAGACGATGCGCACGTCCACATCGACCGCCTGCGCCGCGCCCAGCGGGCGCACCTGGCGCTCTTGCAGCACGCGCAGCAGCTTGACCTGCAGCGGCAGCGGCATGTCGCCGATCTCGTCGAGAAACAGGGTGCCGCCGCTGGCCTGCTGGAACAGCCCGGTCTGCGCCTGGCTGGCGCCGGTGAACGAACCCTTGGCGTGACCGAACAGCTCCGATTCGAGCAGGGTTTCGGGAATGGCGGCGCAGTTGATGGCGACGAACGGCCCGGCCTGCCGCGCGCTGGCGCGGTGAATGGCGCGGGCCAGCATTTCCTTGCCGGTGCCCGACTCGCCGCGAATGAGCACGCTGGCCTCGCTGCGCGCCACCAGCCCGGCTTCGGACAGCAGCGCGAGCATGCGCGGACTGGCGGTGAGAATGTCGGCCCGCCAGGCTTCGTCCTTGGGCGAAGGTTTGGCGTTCTGCGCCGGTTGCAAGGCCACGGCGCGCGCAAGTAGGGCGAGCAGCTCGCGGGCTTCGAAGGGTTTGGTCAGAAAGCCGAATACCCCGCGCTGCGTGGCGTCCACCGCGTCGGGAATGGTGCCGTGGGCCGTGAGGATGATGACCGGCAGCGAGGGGTCTTGCGCGCGGATGTGCTCGAACAGCGACAGCCCGTCCATGCCGTCCATGCGCAGATCGGTAATGACGACGCTGGGGCGGCTGGCCGCGAGGCTGCCCAGCGCCTCGGCGCCGCTGGCGGCCAGTACGGGGGTGTAACCGGCCGAGCGCAGGCGGATGGCCAGCAACTGGCGCAGGTCGGGGTCGTCATCCACCAGAAGAACGGTTGTGGGCATGGGGATTCGTTCACACCGCTCTCAGCGGCTGCGGTTCTGGAGCTGGGTCTCCAGCGATTTGATCTGATCGATCTGCTTTTGCAGGGTCTGGACGTTTTTCTGCGCCTGCTGCAAGGCGAGTTGCTGCGCGGCATCGCGTTGCAGCAGGGTGATGAAGTTGCGCATCGGCACATCGTCAGCGCGGGCTCGCAGACCTTCAAGCAAATTCTGTGCGAGTTCGGCGTCGCCCGCATCGCCGCGCGCCAGCAGCAGCATGGCGAGCTGCAGTTGTTCGGCGCTCGCGCGCCGCTTGCCCAGCGCCAGCAGCCGCGCCGTCTGGCTCTGCAGCGCCGGGCCTGCGGTCTGCGGAGTGTCGCGCAGCAGGCGACCGAGGGTGGCTTCGTCGAGGCGATCGGTCGGGATCGGGGCGGAGGCGGTTGGCGCGGTCATTTGAGCAAAACGCGGCAGCTCGGCGCAGGACGACAGCGCGAGCGGCAGCGCGAGGCAAAGAATGAAGCGTTGGCGAAGTAAGCGAGGCAAGGTCATACCGGATTTTGAGCGTTGTCTGGGAGAAACACACGAAACACCGCGCCGGGGCCGGGGTGGGGCGCGAGCTCCAAGGTGCCGCCGTGCATCTGGGCGTATTGCCGCGCCAGCGCCAGACCGAGCCCGGTGCCGCGCAAGGCGCTGGCCGGCTGGTTGCGGCCCTGGAAAAACGGCTGAAACAACTGGCCGCGGTCTTCCGGCGCCACGCCGGGCCCCTGATCGCTGATGCAAATTTCGGTGCCGCCTTCAACGGCATTGGCGTCAAACCCGATTCGGCCGCCCTGCGGGCTGAAGCGGATGGCGTTGAGCAGCAGGTTCTCGAACAGGCTTTCCAGCTTGGCGCGGTCGCCCTGCACTTGTAGCGCAGCACAGCCGCACTCCACATGCACGCCCTTCGCCCGTAGCGTGAGGTGATTGCGGCGGATCAAACTGGCCAGCAATAAGCGCAGCTTCACCGGGCCGATCTGCAGCGGCTCGGGGCGATGCAGCGCGCTGTCGTAATGGATCAGGCTGTCGATGCGGTGGTGCAGGTCGCGCACATTGCCGCGCATGATGCGGGCGATCGACTGCTGCTCGGCGTTGAGCGGGCCGGGCACGCCTTCGGCCAGCAAGTCCACGCCCTCTTTCATCGAGGCCAGCGGGGTCTTGAGCTCGTGCGACACATGCCGCAGCAACTGGATTTTCTGCGCCTCCAGATCGGCCAGCCTGCGGCGCAGCCAGTCGAGTTGCACGCCCAGATCGACCAGATCGCGCGGCCCGGCCACGCTGGGCGCCTGATCGAGCTGCCCTTCGCCCAGACGGCGGATGGAGCGTTTGATTTGCCGCAAGGGCTGGCTGAGCAGCCAGGAGAACAGCAGCGCCAGGCAGACCGACAGGCTCACGCTGGCGAGCGCCAGCCAGCCCAGCACCGACCACACGCGGTTGGAGACCTGCAGCAGCCGCGCTTCCAGCGCATCGACCAGGCCGTTGCTGTGGTTGATCAGCCTGTCGGCCGACAGGCGCATGGCGTCGAATTGCGGGTTGAGCGCGTTGAACACCCGGGCGCCATCCTTCACCTTGCCCGAGGCCATGACCCCGGAAAACAGCGCTGCCTCCCGCGTGTTCAGGCTGCGGAGGGTGTGCTGCTGGTCGGGCGGCAGCGGCATGGCCTGGAGTTGCGCGGCATCGTGCACGAAAGCCTCATGCGCCTGCCGCACGCCGCTGCATAGCGCGGCGTCCTGCAACACCAGACACTGGCCGCTGGCCCGCTGCAGGTTGTCAATGTCTTGGGCGATCTGGCGCGAGGTGCGCGTGAGCTGCACCGCCACGGCCACCGAGCTGCGCGCCTGCGTGGCCACCTGATCGAACAGATACGCCGTGACCGACAGCCCGATGAGCAGCGGCAGCCCCACCAGCGCAAAGCTCCACAACAGCAGCGCGGAAAAGGAGATGCCGAGCGGCGCGCGCAGCTTGATGGCCATGGCGGATTTGTTCGCGTTTCGTTCGCGCCCTGTCAGACCCCGTAAGTGTCGCGGTACTGCTGCACCGCGGGCCGCCAGCGCGCCAGCTCTTGGTGGCCGCTGTCGGCCAGATAGGCGAGCAGGCTGTCGAGATTGGCGATGGAAATGACCGGCAGCCCGTACTCGCGGCTGACGTGCTGTACGGCCGAAACATCGAGGGTGCGGCCCTGAATTGCGGCCTTCTCCTGGCGGTCGAGCGCGATGAGCACGGCCGCGGGTTCGGCCCCGGCCGCGCGGATCAGCCGGACCGATTCGCCTGTGGCCGTTCCTGCGGAAATGACGTCATCGACGATGACCACCCGGCCGCGGATGGGCGCGCCCACGGTGCTGCCGCCTTCGCCGTGATCCTTGGCTTCCTTGCGGTTGTAGGCGAAGCCCACATTGCGGCCCAGTCGCGCCAGTTCCACCGCGACCACCGCGCCGAGCGGAATGCCCTTGTACGCCGGGCCGAACAGCATGTCGAACGCCACGCTGCTATCGAGCAGCGCGCGCGCATAAAACTGCGCCAGCCGCGCCAGCATGGCGCCGTCGTTGAACAGACCGGCGTTGAAAAAATAGGGCGATTGCCGCCCCGCCTTGGTGGTGAAGTCGCCAAAGGCGATCACGCCGCTGTCGACGGCGAAACGGATGAAGTCGAGCGCGTTGGGCGCGGAAGCGGTTGCAGGAGAAGGGGAGGACATGATGGCAGTGCAGGGTGGGGCGGCGCAGCAAGACGCGCCGCAGATTCAGGACGGCATTGTGCCGCAGGATTTCTCCCCGGCGCGCCAGCGGCTACAGTGCGCACATGCTCGCCTACCGACACGCCTTTCACGCCGGCAACCACGCCGACGTGCTCAAACATCTGGTGCTGGTGCAGGTGCTCCGGCACATGAACCGCAAAGAAAAACCCTATTGGGTGATCGACACCCACGCGGGCGCCGGGGGTTACCCCCTGCACGAAGCGGCGGCGCAGAAAAATGCCGAGTATGCCGAGGGCATCGAGCGCCTATGGAGCCGCAATGACGCACCGGAGGCGGTGCAAGACTACCTCGCGCAGATCCGCGCCTTCAACACCGGCGGCCCGCTCTCAGGAAAACGCCGGGCCGCCCCAAGTTTTCCTGACCCCCTCGGGGGGCGGGTCGGCGAGCCGACCCAGGGGGCACTCATCTACTACCCCGGCTCGCCCGCCGTCGCCCACCAGCTCATGCGGCCGCAAGACAAGCTGCGGCTGTTCGAGCTGCACCCCACCGATCATCGCGTGCTCGACGCCACCTTCGGCGCGCAGCCGGGGGTGCAGGTGCGCTGCGCCGACGGCTTTGTCGCCCTCAAAAGTCTGTTGCCGCCGCAAGACCGCCGCGCCGTCGTGCTGCTCGACCCGTCTTACGAACTCAAGACCGATTACGCCGCGCTGCGCAACACGGTCAGCGACGCCCTGCAGCGCTTTGCCGTCGGCACCTATGCGGTGTGGTACCCGGTGCTGCAGCGGCGCGAGTCGCACCTGCTGCCTCAACAACTGCGCCGCATCGCAGGCCAGGCCGACTGGCTCGATGTGCGCATGCAGGTGCGCGAGCCCGACGCCAGCGGCTTCGGCCTGCTGGGCAGCGGCATGTTTCTCATCAACCCGCCGTGGACGCTGCACGCCACCCTGCGCGAGGTGCTGCCCTGGCTCACCGGGGTGCTCGGGCAGTTCAAGGGGGCGCATTTCGCGCTGGAGCAGCAGGCCGGCTGATCCAGCCCGCGTTGGTTAAAGCGCCGCCGATCTGTCAACTATTGTCAAAAGTTGGGTCGCAAGTCTTGCATTTGTCACAGAACGCGCCGACCATTCGGGGCGTGCGGGGATGCGTCGTCCCTGCCATTCTTTCCATTCGTCCATTGGCGCGCGAGTTGCCCGACAAGCGCCTGCGTCGCCCGGCACCGACTTACCCATCCAGGAGTTCTCTATGGCAGTCAGCTTTGAATTGCACAAAAACGAAAAAGGCCAGTTCCACTTTTCGCTCAAAGCGGCCGATGGCGGCACGCTGCTGAGCAGCGAGCAGTACGAGAGCAAGGCCTCCGCAGAGAATGGCATCGCCTCGGTCAAAAAGAACAGCGTGCTGCCCGAGCGCTTTGAAAAGCAGGTCGCCAGCGACGGCCGCGCCTACTTCAATCTGAAGGCGGCCAACCATCAGGTGGTGGGCACCAGCCCGATGTTCGGCGCCGCCGACAAGCGCGATGCCATGCTCGCCATGGTGCACGCCGAAGCCGAGCACGCCGCCGTGCACGATCACACCTGAAGCGTTTGACCGCGCGGCTTGACCCCGCCCAAAACGGGCGTCAGGCCGCGCCGATAGACTCACGCGAATTCCACTTCACCGGAGTTCATCCGTGCGTCACGTTCGTATCGCCATTCTGGGCGCTGGCTCAGCCGGGCTCACCGCGCTGTCGCAGGTGCGCAAGCACACCGACGATTTCGTCATCATCAACCACGGCCCCTACGGCACCACCTGCGCCCGCGTGGGCTGCATGCCGTCCAAGGCGCTGATCCAGGCCGCCGACGACTTTCATCGCGGCAGCCAGCTGGACACCCTGGGCATCCGCGGCGGCGAGGGCCTCAAGGTCGATCTGCCCGCCGTGCTGCAGCGGGTGCGCGAATACCGCGATGCGCGCGTGGCCGGGGTGCTGGGCGCCACCCACAGCCTGCAGCCTGCGCAGAACATCGCCGGGCGGGCCCGGCTCGACGGGCCGGGTCGCGTCATCGTCACCCACGACGACGGACGCGAAGAAGTCATCACCGCTGACCGCATTCTCATCGCTACCGGCACCCGTCCGGTCGTGCCGCAGGCGTGGCAGGCGTTTGGCAACCGCATTCTCACCACCGACGACCTGTTCGAGCGCCCCGATCTGCCGCGCCGCATCGCCGTGGTCGGGCTGGGGGTGATCGGCCTCGAACTGGGGCAGGCGCTGGCACGGCTGGGCCTGGACGTGCACGGCTTCGAGCTGCGCGAAAGCCTCGGGCCGTTGACTGATCCGGTCATCCAGGCCGAGGCGCAGCGCCGCATCGGCGCCGAATTTCCTCTCCATCTGGGCCGCGCGGTCCAGGTGCGCGAAGGTGCGGCGGGCGCGCTGATCGTGGACGACGGCGAAAGCCCGGTCGAGGTCGATGCCGTGCTGGCAGCCATGGGGCGGCGCACCAACACCGACGGCCTCGGGCTTCAGACGCTGGGCGTGCCGCTCGACGCTCGCGGCCTGCCCGACTTCGACCGCAACACCCTGCAGATCGGCGACCTGCCGGTGTATTTCTGCGGCGACGTGAACGGTGAGCTGCAAGTGCTGCACGAGGCTTCCGACGAAGGTTTCATCGCCGCCTTCAATGCCCTGCACGGAGCGGCGCGCTTTCGCCGCCGCGTGCCGCTGGCCATCGCCTTCACCGATCCGCAGTTCGCCGTGGTCGGCCAGACCTGGCAGGCGCTGCAGGGCAAATCGTTCGCCACCGGCGGGTTCAACTTTGCCCAGCAGGCGCGCGCCATGGCCATGCTGCGTGCGGCCGGACAATTGCATGTGTACGCCGAGCCCGGCAGTGGCAAACTGCTGGGGGCGGAAATGTGCGTGCCCGGTGCCGAGCATCTGGGGCACCTGCTGGCCCTGGCCCTGCAGCGCGACATGACCGTGGCCGAACTGCTCACCCTGCCCTTCTATCACCCGGTACTTGAAGAGGGTTTGCGAGCGGCGTTGCGGGTGTTGGCGCGCGCGGTGTATGGTGAAGCGCCGCTGGAAATGGCGCGGCTGTAAGCGCGGTTGTAAACGCCGCACAAAACCGGTTTGTTCACCGCTTTATCACCCCTAATTACCGTCTCACAGGACTTTGACATGACGTTCGATCTCGCCATCATCGGCGCCGGCCCGGCCGGTCTGTCCATGGTGCGGGCGCTGGCCGGCAGCGGCCTGCGCATCGCCCTCGTCGAGCAGCAAAGCGCGGCCGCGCTGGCCGACCCCCCGTTTGACGGACGCGAAATCGCGCTCAGCCTGCGCACCCTGCGCACCCTGCGCGAATCGGGCGTGTTCGACCATATCGCGCCCGATCAGGTATTTCCGCTCGAGCACGCTGTGGTGCTCAACGGCAACGATCCGCACCCCATGCGCGTATCGCCGCTGCGCGGCAAAACCCAGCTCGGCGCCCTCGTGCCCAATCAGCAGATCCGCCGCGCGGTGTGGGCGGCGGTGCAGGGCCAAAGCGAATACACCCTGTTCGACCAGACCCGTCTGGGCGCGGTGCGCGCCGATGCGCAGGGCGTTGAGCTTGACCTTGAACCGGCGCAGGCATCGGCGCCCGCGACACCGGCCCAAACCATACGGGCGCGGCTGCTGATCGCCGCCGACAGCCGGTTTTCCGAAACCCGCCGCAAGATGGGCATCGGGGCCGACTCGCACGACTTCGGCAAGACCATGCTGGTGTGCCGCATGCAGCATGAGCAACCCCACCACCACACCGCGTGGGAATGGTTCGGCATCGGCCAGACCGTGGCCTTGCTGCCCTTGTCCGAGCACCTCTCGTCTGTGGTGCTCACGCTGCCGCAGCATGAGATGCAGACCTTGCTGGAGCTGCCCGACGCCGACTTCGAGCGCGACATCACCCGGCGCTATCAGGGTCGTCTGGGCGAGATGAAACGCGCGGGCAGCCGTCACACCTATCCGCTGGTCGGGGTTTATGCCCAGCGCTTCGTCGCGCCGCGTTTCGCCTTGATCGGCGACGCCGCCGTGGGCATGCACCCGGTCACCGCGCACGGCTTCAACTTCGGTCTGCACGGTGTCGATCTGCTATCGCGCGAAATTCTGGCCGCCTCGCGTGCGGGCGCCGACATCGCCGCGCCCGAGCGCCTGCAGCGCTTCGAGGCGGCGCATCGCCGCGCCACGCGCCCGCTGTATCTGGCCACGCAAGCCATCGCCACGCTCTACACCGACGACCGCGGCGCGGCCCGCCTGGTACGCCGACTGGTGCTCGATGCCTCCAGCCGCATCGGCCCGCTGCGCCTGGCCATCGCCACGGCGCTGAGCGAAGACGGATTGAGCCTGCGCGGGCTGTTGCCGCGCATGACCTGAACCGGGTGCTGATCTGAATTGCTGATCTGAACTGATTCACAGCGCGTCGTGCAGCGCGCGGAAGGCGCCGCCCTGCCGCGCCAGCAACTCGGCGGGCGCGCCGGTTTCCACCACCCGGCCGGCTTCCATCACCAGTACCCGGTCGACCGCAGCGGGCAGCGCGGCGATGCGGTGGCTGATGAGGAGCACGGTGCGGCCCTGCATCAGTTGCGCAATGTCGCGCAGCAGATCGCGCTCGGTCAGCGCGTCCAGGCCTTCGGTGGGTTCGTCGAGAATGAGCAGCGGCGCATCGCGCAGCAGCGCGCGGGCAATGGCCACGCGCCGCGCCTGACCGCCCGAAAGCCGCATGCCGGCTTCGCCCACCCAGGTTTCATAACCCTCGGGCAGCGCGGCGATGAAGTCGTGCAACTGCGCCGCCTTGCACGCCGCGATCACGTCTTCGGGCGTGGCCTCGGGTTTGGCCAGCATGAGGTTGTCGCGGATCGTGGTGTTGAACAGATAAGTGTCTTGCGAGACCACGGCGATGTGCGCGCGCAGCGCCTCGCCCGGCCAGGCGCGCAGGTCGTGGCCGCCGATGCGCACGCTACCTTCCTGATAGTCCCAGAACCGCAGCAGCGCCTGCACCAGCGTGCTCTTGCCTGCACCGCTGGGGCCGACCAGGGCGACGCGCTCGCCCGCGCGCAGATGCAGACTCAGGCCGTCGAGCGCCCAGGCCGCCTCGCCGCGGGCGCCGGGGTAGCGCAGCCGCAGACCGTCGATCTCGACCTCGGCGCGCTCCCACGGCGGCACGGGCATGTCGGCGGGCTCTTCCACCTGCGGCCGGGCGTCGAGAATGCCGAACACCCGCCGCGCCGCAGCCAAGGTTTCGCCCAGCATCTGCAGCGCCAGCGGCAGCGGCAAAACCGCCTCGAAACTGGAGAGCACGAACAGCGCCAGCATGGGCAGTTCGGCCGGGGTGATGGAGGCATCGGTCACCAGCGGAATGGCCAGCAACAGCGCACCCCACATCGCCAGATGGGCCGACAGCCCGAGCAGGCCCTGTGACAGGCCGGTGGCGCGGCTGAGCTGGCGCTGCTGGCCGATCATGGCGTCGGTCAGCGCGTCGATGCGCTGCGCCTGTCGCGCTACCCCGCCATAAACGCGCAGCTCGCCCAGCCCTTGCAAGCCGTCGACGGCAGCGCTGCGCAATTCGGCGCGCAGCGTAACCAAGCGTCGGCCCGGGCCATGTCCCAGACGGAAGGTGAGCAGGGGCACAGCCACCCCGGCCAGCAGCAGGAACAAGAGGGTGGACGCGGCCACCCGCCCGCTGTAAAGCGCCATCATTGCCAGAATGAGTGCACCGCCCAGCAGCGCCACGCCCACCGGCACGAGCACGCGCAGGTAGAGGTGGTTGAGCGCGTCGATGTCGCTGATGAGGCGGCTGCTCAGGTCGGCGCTGCGAAGCTCTTGCAGCCGCGCCGGGGCCAGCGGCTCCAGCCGCCGGTAAAACCACACCCGCAGTTCCTGCAGCAGCCGGAAGGTGGCTTCGTGAGTGATCAGGCGTTCGATGTAGCGCCCGGCGGTGCGGGTGATGGCCATGCCGCGGATGAAGGCGGCCGGGGTGAAGTAATCCATCGCCGCGCCCACCAGGCCGACCAGCGCCATCTGAGCGATGAACCAGCCCGAAACCGTCATCAGCGCCACATTGGCCAGCAGGGTGAGCAGCGCGGCGAGCGCGCCCCACAGCATCCAGTTGCGATAGGGCAGAAACAGGCCGACGAGCCGCTTCAGGTCGGCGCGGGCCTGGGGCAAATCGAAATCAGGCGGCAGCGGGTTCCAGCGCATCAGGCTTGCTCCTCGGCGGCGGGCTCGTGGGCGCGCACCAGCCGGGCAAAGGCGCCGTCAGCCCTCAGCAGATCGGCGGGCGCGCCTTGTTCGATCACGCGCCCGGCTTCGAGCACCACCACATGGTCGGCCTGCAGCACCGTGCTCAGGCGGTGCGCGGCAAGAATGACGCAGCGCTCTTTTGCCAGGGCCAGAATGGCCTCGCCGACCTGCGCCTGCGTCTGGGCGTCGAGCTGCGCCGTGGCTTCGTCGAGCAGCACCAGCGGTGCGGGCTTGAGCAGCGCCCGCGCCAGCGCCAGACGCTGCACCTGTCCGCCCGACAAGCCCAGGCCGCGCTCGCCCAGCGGGGTGTCATAGCCCTGCGGTAGCGCGGCGATGAAGTCATGCGCCTGCGCGGCGCGGGCGGCACGCTCCACCGCCTCCTGCGGCGGGTCGGACTGGCCCAGCGCGATGTTGTCGCGCACCGAGCCTTCGAACACATGCGGACGCTGCGGTACCCAGGCCACATGCCGCAGCCAGTCGGTGGCGTCGAGCGCGGTCAGCGGCGCTTCATTCACCAGAATGCGCCCGGCTTCGGGCTGCACCAGCGCCATCAGCGCATGCAGCGCGGTGCTCTTGCCCGCGCCGCTGGCGCCCACCAGCGCGGTGAGGCCGCGCGGCTGGGCGGTGAAGCTCACCGCGTCGAGCGCGGGCGGCAGATCGTCGGCGTGGCGCACGGTGACCGCTTCGAAGCGGATCTGCATCTCTTGCGCCGCGTCCAATTTCTGCGTGCCGCCGGTGGCCTGGGCATGCGGCGGAATCGGGGTGTCGAGCAGCTTGAGCAGGTTCTGCGCCGCGCCGATCGCTTCCATGCGGGCGTGGTAGAAGGTGCCCATATTGCGCAGCGGCAGGTAAAACTCGGGCGCCAGAAGCAGCACGAAAAAGCCGTTAAAAAACTGCATCTCACCGTAAAACAGGCGAAAGCCGATAAAAACCGCCACCATCGCAATGCTGATGGTGGACATGAATTCCAGCGCCACAGAAGACAGAAACGCCACCCGCAACACCTTCATGGTGCCGATGCGGTATTCCTCGGTGAGCGCGGCCACCACCTCGGCCTCGTGGCGGCTCACGCCAAACAGCTTGAGCGTCGTCAGTCCCTGCAGCGAATCGAGAAACCGCGCGCTCATGCGTGAGAGCAACTGCCATTGCTGCTGATTGAGGGTTTCCGTGCCCTTGCCGATCAAAATCATGAAAATCGGAATCAGCGGCGCGGTCAACAACAGCACCAGCCCCGACACCCAGTCTTGCGGCAGCACGAACACCAGGATAGAGAGCGGCACCAGCGCGGTGAGCGACATATTGGGCAGGTAGCGCGCGTAATACGCCTCCAGCGCGTCAATGCCGGTCACGATGGTGTTGGCGATGTCGCCGCTGGACTGGCGCGTGAGCCACAACGGCCCCAGCGCCTGCAAATGCTCGTAAAGACGTCCGCGCAAATCGCGCCGCACCTGCGCCGCGGCTTCGAAGGCCACGTTTTCAGACGCTCGCATCAGCGCGAAACGCAGCGCGAAAATCGGCAGCATCGCCGCCAGATAACCCCAGACATCGGCGAGATGCTGATGTTCGATGATGACCGCCGACACCACCCGCGCCAGCAGCCAGGCCTGCACGATGATCAGCCAGCCGGCAAACAGCCCCAGCCCCACGGCGCGGTTGAGCTGCGGACGGATGTCCTTTTTGCGGGCCTTGAGCCAGAGTTCTTCGGAAGTTGCCAAGATAGGGGGAGCAGCGGAGCAATCAGCCGCACGACGGCGCGGCGAAACCAGCATGTTAGAGGGCGGTCCCGCAGCCCTTATCGATCTACAAGTATTAAAGTTGATCGCAAGCGGTCTTGTCTCGACAAACCTTTCCGTGCCGCGACCCCGCCGAGCCCTCAACCTGGAGCTTTCATGGACGATAAACAGCCCCCCAACATCACCCTCAAGCAGATCAACGCCTACCAGTTCGACCTGCACTTTGCCGACGACCGCCCGGCCATCCGCACCGACGAGCCGCCGCCGCTGGGCGAGGGCGCGGGGCCGTCGCCCTCGCACCTGCTGCTCGCCGCCGTGGGCAACTGCATGAGCTCCAGCCTGTATTTCGCCCTGAGCAAATTCAAGCTCGACCCCAAGGGGCTGACCACCACCGCCACGGGCGAGATCGGGCGCAACGAAGCCGGTCGTCTGCGCGTGCTGTCCATCACGGTCGACATTCGCATGGGCGCGGCCGCCGAAGGCATGGAGCGGCTCGACCGCGTGCTGATGCAGTTCGAGCAGTTTTGCACCGTGGGCGAAAGCGTGCGCCAGGGCATTCCGGTGACGGTTTCGGTGTTTGACGGCGCCGGGCAAAAACTCAAATAACTCCGCAAAATGGCGGCATTGCTTTTGCCAATTTCAGCCCATACCGCGCCATGACCCCGCACACCCCCGCCACGCCGCCCGCCGGCAGTTTTGCCGATCCGCGCGAAACCTGGAACGCCCGCTTCGCCAAGCCCGGCCTGCATTACGGCGCCGAGCCCAACGCCTTTCTCGTGCGCGAATCCGCGCGTTTTGCTCCCGCCAGTCGCATCCTCAGCGCGGCCGACGGCGAAGGCCGCAATTCCATCTGGCTGGCGGAGCAGGGCCACCACGTCACCGCGTTCGACCTCTCGCCCGTCGCCGTCGATAAAGCCCGCCGCTGGGCGCAGGAGCGCGGCGTGTCGGTGGACTTTCACGTCGCCTCGGTGGATGAATGGGCCTGGACGCCCGATCAATTCGATGCCGTGGTGGCCATCTTCGTGCAGTTCGCCGACCCCGCGTTGCGCGAGCGTCTGTTCTCCGGCCTGTGGCGCACCCTCAAACCCGGCGGCCTGCTCTGCGTGCAGGGCTACGCGGTGAAACAGCTCGAATACGGCACCGGCGGCCCCGGCCGAGCCGACCATCTCTACACCCCCGAACTGCTGCGCGAGCTGCTGCCCGAGGCCGACTGGTTGCTGCTGCAAGAGCACGAAGCCACCCTGCAGGAAGGCACGGGCCACGTTGGGCGCTCGGCGCTGGTCGATGCGGTAGCGCGCAAGCGCTGAGGGGCGAAAGCGAAGGCAACCGTCGTGTCCTCACGTTTCGGAGGAATGTTGCAAGTCTGTAACAGACTGTCCCCAGCAGCTCTTTGAAAGGCGTTCGCCCGCCGCCAATTCACTTGTTTCATGTCAACGATTTGTGAACATTATGAAACATTTGTAGAATGTTGCTTCAAATTTACATTACATAAAGTAACCGTTCATTACGATTCTGCCCTTCAGCGATACCTGAGATCGGGTCGGGCAAAGCGGTTCACGCGTCATGTGGCGTTGTGAGCAAAAACCGTAGTAATTGGGCGGTGCATGGCGCAGTTGTAGTTTGCCCCGCCAGCTTCAGCCCCTGAGACGGGTCCGGTGTCGCCTCGACATATTCATGGGGTGGACGGATGTCTGACATCACAGCGGGGTTGGGTAAGTTCGGAATCGGGCGGCAAAGCATCGCGCGCTGGATCACTGGCGTTGCGCTGATCTGTGCGGCGGCTCCGGCCTGGGCTGCGGTGGATCTGGTAGTCAACAACACCGATACCGGCTATGACCCCGTCGCGGCGGGCGGCGTGGTGCAGTACACCGTTCGTATCGACAACAATGGGAGCACCGCGGCCACCGGCGTCACGCTCTCCGATACCTTGCCCAGCGGGGTGGATTTTGTCAGTTCCAGCAGCACGCAAGGCAGTTGCAGCGCGCCCTCGGGCGGCGTGGTGTCGTGCGCGATCGGTGACCTCGCGTCGCTTGGTTCGGCCACGGTGGAACTGCGCCTGCGCACCCGCGCTGCCGGGCTGATCACCAATACGGCCACGGCAACCTCCGCGGAGACGGACACCGACAACGCCAACAACACCAACATCACCCAGCAGACCACGGTCACGCAAGGCGCCGATCTGGCGCTTTCGGTCACGCCCAGCGCGACCAGCGTGTCGTCCGGCGGCGCCTTGTCTTACTCGTTCAGCGTCACCAACAACGGGCCAGACACCGCCAGCGCCATTCAAGTCAGCGCGAATCTCCCGCCGGGCTTCAATGCCACCGGCTCACTGCCTTCCGGATGCGGCGTCAGCAGCCAGACCCTGACCTGCAACCTCTCCTCCACCTTGGCGAACGGGGCCGCCGCCAATATTGGCCCGGTCAACGGCACGGTATCGGCCGCTGGGGGCTCGACGCTCACCCTGTCTTCCAGCGTCAGCATCACCTCGTCCTCGGCTCCGCAAGACCCGGTGAGCAGCAACAACACCGTCACCGCAAATGTGCAGGTCACCCCGGGCAGCGATGTCCGCCTGAGCAAAACGGCCTCGGTGTCGTCTCCCGTGCTGGTGGGCAGCACTTTCAACTATGTGCTGTCCAGCTATTACACCGGTGACAACCCCGCAAACCTGAGCATCAGCGACACGGTGCCGTCGAATTTTCAAATTCTGAATGCGGCGAACTTCACCAGCAATGGCTGGTCGTGCACGGTCAGCGGGCAAATGGTGAGCTGCAGCCGCGCCCAGGGCGGCAGTGCCGCGGGCAATAACGTCGCAATCGGCAGCATCACCCTCCAGGTGCAGGCTACGAGCGCGGGCAATGGCGTGGTCAACACGGCCAGCGTCAGCAGCAGCACGTCCGACCCGAACCCGTCCAACAACAATGGGCAGGTCAGCCTGAACGTGGTCGAGCCCACGGCCGATCTGAGCGCGAGCAAGGCCGGTCCGAGTCCGGCACTGGCGAGTACCGGATCAAACTGGACCTGGACGGTTTCGATGCGCAACAGCGGCCCGGCCGCGCTCACCGGCACCGCACGATTGGTCGATACCGTGCCTGTGGGCATCACCGTGCAGGCCTATACCGCAACCAACGGCTGGAGCTGCGCTCCGGCTGCGCCCTTCACCGCAGCCAGCGGCAACCAGACCATCACCTGCACACGCGAATACACCGCAGCCAGCCCGCTGGCTGCGGGCGCTTGGACGCCGCAGATCAGCTACGAAGTCGGCGCTGCAAACGCGGGGAATTATGTGAACTCGGTCTGCGCGTCGTCCGCCGCGTCGTCAAGCGGCACGCCGCCGCCCGACGGCAACAGCGCCAATGACTGCGCCAGCCACAGCATGACGGTGCAGGCTGCGGCCGATTCGGCCGACCTCAGTCTGAACAAGACCGCCAGCCCCGCCACGGTCGCGGCGGGCGACGTGCTGACTTACACGCTGGAAATCGTGAATGCCGGGCCAAAGGCCTCGAACGACGTCACACTCAGCGACACCCTCGATACGCTGATCAACAGCGGTGCGGGGCCGACCGGCCAGGGCTTCATCGACGCCACGATCAGCGCGGGCAACGCCACCGGTGGCAGCTGTACCTCAACGGCTTCTGGCAGCAACGCACGCAATCTGAACTGCAGCTTCACCAGCGTCCCCGTCTGTACGGCGGGCAGCAACTGCCCGGTGGTGACGGTGCGGGTGCGGCCGGGCGGCGATGGCGGTTCGCGCACGAATACCGCTTCGGTGGTGTCGAACACGGTGGCCGATCCGGTCGGCAGCAACAACTCCGCGAGCGCCGCGAATACCGTCGATCCGCGCGCCGATGTCACCGTGAGCAAGTCGGCGTCTCCCAGCTCTGGCGTTGCCGGACAGAACCTCACTTATGTGGTCACTGCCCGGAACAACGGCCCGAGCCGTGCGCAGACCGTGGGCATCAGCGACACGCTTCCTCTGGACGTGACTTTCGTTTCGGCCACGCCCTCGGGCGGTGGCAGTTGCGGCACACAGCCCACGGCGGGCAGCACAACGGCCTCGGGCAACCGCACCCTGGTCTGCTCCTGGAGCAGCATCGGCAACGCGGCGCAGCAAACGGTCACCGTGGTCGTGCGCCCCAATACGGCCACCCGCGGCACGACGCTGACCAACAGTGTCAGCGTGAGCACGGCCACCACCGAGACCGACGCGACCAACAACAGCGCGAGCGTGGATGTGCCGGTCGCAAACCCGGTGCTCGACCTGCTGGCCAATGTGGTCGACAACCCCGACCCGGTCGCGGTGGGCGACGCCATGGTCTACACCTATACCGTGACCAACAACGGCCCGTCGTACGCCGAAAACGTGCAGATCAGCGCCGTGCTGCCGAATGCACGCCTGAGCTATCAGTCAGTTACCGCGCCGAGTGGCGTAACTTGTACGGCACCTTCAGTGGGCTCTTACAGCGGCACGGTGGCGTGCGCCATGGGCGGATTGGCGGCTGGCAGCAGCCGTTCCGTCACAGTGCAACTGCTCGCCACAGCCAAAGGCACGACCACGACCCAGCTCACCGTCAGTTCCGACGAAACCAATGCTGGCTATGACTCGCTGCTGGGCAACAACACGGTCACGGAGCAGACGACCGTGCGCAACAAGGCCGATGTCGCCGTCACCTCGAAGACTGCCTCCGCGGCAACCGTGGGTCTGCGCGAGGCGTTCGCCTACAGCATTACCGTGGTCAACAACGGCGCTGGCGCGGCCGATGCCGTGGTGCTGCAGGACACCCTGCCCACCGGCATGGTGCTCACCGGCGCGCCCACGGTCACCGTGGGCAGCGCGACTGATTTTCCTTCGCTGCCGACCGCGCCCTGTAGCGGCAACGCGGGCGCCTCGGCATTCAGTTGCGCCTTCGGCGACGATGTCGCCAACGGGGCGACCGCCACCGTGACCGTGCCCGTGAAGGTGATCACGCCGCCCTTGACCAACCCCGGCACGTTGACCAACACGGCCAACATCACCACCAGTTCGAAAGACGAAGTCGCGAGCAACAACAGCGCCAGCGGCGCCGTGCAGGTGCAGACAGCCAGCCTGGCCGGATCGGTCTATGCCGACAACAACGACAGCGGCGCACGCGATGCGGGCGAGTCCGGCATCGGCTCGGTGACCGTGCGCCTGACCGGCAGTGCGCCCGACGGCAGCGCGGTGAGCGTGAGCACGACCACCGCCGCAGACGGCAGCTACAGCTTCACCGGCCTGCCCGCTGGCACCTACACGCTCACTGAAACCCAGCCATCGGGCTGGTTCGATGGCAAAGACACGGCGGGCAGCGCCGCAGGCACCGTGGCAGCGCCCCCGGCCGATCAGATCAGCAACATCGTGCTGGCTTCAAACACGGCGGCCACGGGTTATCTGTTTGGCGAGTTGCCGCAGTCCAGCATCGCCGGACGGGTGTACCGCGACCTGAACAACGATGGCGTCATCCAGGGTGGTGAAACCGGCATTGCCGGTGTCACCATGACCCTTAGCGGCACCGATGACCAGGGGCAGACCGTCAACCTGACGCAGGTGACCGACGCGTCCGGCAACTACGCGTTCACCGGTCTGCGTCCCGGCAGTTACAGCCTGAGCGAAACCCAGCCCACCGCCTTTCTGCCGGGCAAGGCCACGGCCGGCACGGGCGTGACGGCGCCCGGCGCCGCGTCGGCCAGCGGCAACGGAATTTCCGCCATCAACCTGGGCCTGGGGCAAGCCGGTACGGGCTTCAATTTCGGCGAGCTGCCACCGGCCAGCCTGTCGGGCCTGGTGTATGTCGATGCCAACCGCAACGGCGTGCACGATGCGAGCGAAACCGCCGGGATCGGCGGCGTGACACTGACGCTCACCGGCACGGATGACCTGGGCGCAGCCGTCTCGCTGACCACCCAGTCCGCCGCCGACGGCAGCTACCAGTTTGCCAGTCTGCGCCCAGGAACCTACACCGTGACCGAAGCCCAGCCCGCGCAGTGGAGTGATGGCGGCGAACAGGTCGGCACGATCAACGGCAGCCCGCGCGGCACCGCAGGCAACGACACGATCAGCGGCATCACCCTGGGCGCGGGCGAGGGCGCCGTGCAGTACGACTTCGGTGAAATCGGTCAGGGTCTGGCAGGCTTCGTGTACGTCGATCTGCAAGGCAATGGCGTGCGCGACGCGGGTGATCCGGGCATTGCGGGGGTCACCGTCACCGCCACCAATACCGCCACCGGCGTGGTCTCCACCCAGACCACCGACAGCACCGGCGCCTATCTGTTCAGCGATCTGCCTGCGGGCACCTACAACCTGGTCGAAACGCAGCCCGCCGGTTATGCCGATGGCAGCGACCAGCCGGGATCGCTGGGCGGCACGGCGTCCGGGCCGGACAGTCTGCAAGGCATCAATCTCGGCGTGAATCAGGTCGGGACCAACTACAACTTCGGCGAGGTTGGTGCACAGCTTGCGGGCAGCGTGTTCATCGACGGCAACGCCAACGGCGTACGCGACCCTGGCGAGGCCGGCATCGCCGGTGTGACGGTCACCCTGAGCGGTGTCGATCTCAATGGCGCCGCGGTGACGCGCTCCGCTGTGACCGATGCCAGCGGCGCCTATGCGTTCACCAATCTGCTGCCGTCAAACGCGGCCGGCTACACCCTGACCGAAGCCCAGCCCGACGCCTATGCCGACGGCGCCGAGCAGGTGGGCAGCCTGGGGGGAACTGCAGGCGCGGCGGGCTCCAGCGTCATCTCGGGCATCGTCATGGCCGCGGGCCAAAGCGGCACGGGCTACAACTTCGGCGAGCGCACCGGCGTTCTGACAGGCGTGGTGTATGCCGATACCAACAACGATGGCGTGCGCGACGCGGGCGAGCCCGGCCTGGGCGGCGCGGTGCTGCAACTCACCGGGCGCGACGTCAACGGCAATGCGGTCGATCTGCGCGCCACCACCGCGGCCGACGGCAGCTATGTGTTCAGCGGCCTGAGCAAGGCCGATGCCGCGGGCTACACCCTGGTCGAAACCCAGCCTGCGGGCTACCTCGACGGCAAGACCACGCCGGGGCTGATCGATGGCGCCGCCTGCACGGCCTGCGTCAGCACTCAGCCCAACCAGATCGGCGCGATTCCGTTCGACCCGGCGCAGGTGTTCACCGCGTTCAACTTCGGCGAAATCGCGCCCGCCAGCCTGTCCGGCCGCGCGTTCGATGACGTCAACGGCAATGGCGTGTTTGATGCGGGCGAAGGGCTGGCCAATGTCACCCTCACCCTGACCGGCACCGACGACCGCGGCCAGCCCGTCAGTCTCACCGTGGTCACCGATGCGCAAGGCGCCTATCAATTTACCGGCCTGCGTCCCGGCACCTATACCGTCACCGAAACCCAGCCAGTCGGTCTGGCCGATGTCGGCGTGCGTGCGGGCAACGCCGGGGGCGCGACGACCACCAATCAGGTGTCTTCCATCGTGCTGACACCAGGAACGGCGGCCGCCGGCTACGACTTCCTCGACCACGGCGCGATGCTGGCGGGCAAGGTCTTTCTCGACCGCAACGCCAATGGCGCTGCCGACGCGGGCGAGCCCGGCATCGGCGGCGTCACCGTCACCCTCAGCGGCGCGCAGTCGCGCACCACCGTGACGGCCGCAGACGGCACCTACCAGTTCACCGGGCTGGTTGCCGGCAGCTACAACCTCACCGAAACCCAGCCTGTGCTCTATCAGGACGGCGGTTCGCTGCCCGGCAATGTGGGCGGCACTGCGGGCACTAACGCCATCACCGGCATCGCGCTGGCCGCGGGCGCCGCGGCGACCGGCTACGACTTTGCCGAGCGGACCGGCGCCGTGGGTAGCATCACCGGCTCCGTCTGGCTCAACCAGCCCGGCGGCGGCGAAAACCGGCAGGACGCCGGCGAGCCCGGTCTGGTCGGCTGGATCGTGACGCTGTACCAGAACGGCCAGCCGGTCTCCGGGGTCAACCCGGCGCGCACCGACGCCAATGGCCGCTACGCCCTGGCCGACGTTCCCGCAGGTTCCGGCTACGACCTGCGCTTCCAGAGCCCAAGCGGGGCCTACTACGGTTACCCCGTTTCGCAGGACGCCAACCCGCAGTGGAACGGATCGGTCGATCCGACGGCCGCCATACCGGCGATCTCCGGCATCACCGTGGGCTCGGGCGTGACGGTCACGCAACAGGATCTGCCGATCGATCCTTCCGGCGTGGTGTACGACAGCGTCACGCGTCAAACCGTGCCCGGCGCCGTGGTCACCCTGCTGGGGCCGAACGGCCAGCCGGTTGACCCGCAGCATCTCGTCGGCGGCAGCGCCAACGTGAGCCAGACCACGGCAGCCGATGGCTTCTACCAATTCCTGCTGATGCCGTCGGCTCCCGCCGGCACCTATCAGCTGCAGATCCAGCCGCCCGCGGGCTATTTGCCGCCGCCTTCGAGCATTCACCCGCCCACCGGCGCGGTGCTCACCGTGCCGCAGGGCAACGCGCCCTATGTGGTTTCGCCGCTCTCCGGGCCACCCGCCAGCGGCGCACTGCCCCCCTATTACCTCGCCTTCGGGCTGGCGCCCGGCTCGGCGGGCGTAGTGGGCAACCACGTGCCGCTCGACCCGGTGCTGCAAGGCGCGCTGAGCGTGCGCAAGACCACGCCCAAGGTCAACGTGGTCAAGGCCGAACTGGTGCCCTACACCATCACCCTGACCAACACCCTGGGCGCCGCGCTGAGCAACATCACCGTGCGCGACCAGGTGCCGCCGGGCTTCAAGTACCGCAGCGGCAGTGCCCGCATCGACGGCGTGCCCGCCGAGCCGGTGATCTCAGGTCGTGACCTGAGCTGGCCTGGCCAGAGTTTCGCCCCCAACCAGGTGCGCAGCGTGCAGCTCGTGTTGGTCGTGGGCAGCGGGGTGGGCGAGGGCGAGTACGTCAACCAGGCCTGGGCGATCAATGCGCAGGCCAACCGCCCCGTGTCGAACATCGGCACGGCGGCGGTACGCATCGTGCCCGATCCCACATTCGACTGCGCCGATCTCATCGGCAAAGTCTTCGACGACCGCAACGCCAACGGCGTACAAGACGTCGGCGAACCGGGCCTGCCCGGCATTCGCCTGGCCACGCCCCGCGGCCTGCTGGTGACCACCGACGCGCAAGGCCGCTACCACGTGCCTTGCGCCGCCATGCCGCAGCAGGCCCGCGGCGCCAACTTCGTCATGAAGCTCGACACCCGCACCCTGCCCACCGGCTACCGTCTGACCACGGAAAACCCCGGCGATGTGCGCGTAACGGCGGGCAAGATGGTCAAGCTCAACTTCGGCGCCACCATCCACCGCGTGGTGCGCATCAGCGTCAACGCCGCGGCCTTCGCCGCACAGGGCGACGCGCTGCAACCGAGCTGGACGGCCGAGTTGGCCAAGGTCCAGGCCCAGTTGCGCGAGCGACCCTCGGTCGTGCGGTTGGCCTACCGCCTCAGTCCGGGCGAGTCTCCAGGCCTGGCGCAGCAACGCCTGGACGCCTTGCGCGAACGCATCGAAAAAGACTGGTCGCAACTGGGGCGCGCTTATCCCCTGGCGATCGAAACCGAAATTGTCGAGGTTCAGCCATGATGGCGTTTCGTCGCAAACCCCTCACCGCGCTCATCTGTCTGGCGCTGGGCACCCCCTTCCAGAACGGTTTCGCGGCGCAAGCCAGCGAAGACTCCGCGCTCTGCGCGCCGGAAGATGAAGGTTGCCACTCCCGCGTTCGCGGCCGCATGATCGACGACGCGAGCAGCTACGCCGCCGAGCCGCCGCCGTCCAGCGAGGCCGAAAGCGCCACGCTCGCCGCCAGCGGCCTGTCGCCCAGCGACTTGCGCCGCATGCGTGCGGCAGCGGCGCAGCCATCACCGCAGACCGGTCAAAGCGGTGCAGCCGCCCAGCCCCCGGCCACCGTGGCCGTGCAAATCGATGACGCCGCTCAGGCCGGTTTCCGGTCGGGCAGCGCCGAACTGACCGAGTCCGCCAAAGCGGCGCTCGACGCCCTGGCCGCCCGCCTGTCCGACATCCAGATTCGCAACGTGCGCGTCGTCGGCCATACCGACAATCAGCGCATCGGCGTGCCGCTGCGCTCGGTCTACGCCAGCAACCAGGCGCTGTCCGAGGCGCGGGCTGCCGCCGTGGCGGGCTACCTCATGCGCAAACTCGGTCTTGCGGCCGACAAGTTCGCCATTTCCGGCCAGGGCGACAGTGCGCCGCTGGCCAGCAATGCCACACCCGAAGGCATGGCGCGCAACCGCCGTGTCCAGATCGAAGTCTGGGGCGCCCAGCGCGTGGCCGCCCCGGTGCCGGCCGTCCCGGTGGCACCCCCAGTGGCTGCGCCCGTGAGCCAAAGTCTGTGCGGCGGCGAAACGCAGCCCGCGGTCGATCCCGCCGCGCCCTTTCTGGTGAGCGTCGATGGCGCTCCGCTGGGCGCGCAAGCTCCCAGCGAGGCCGACCGGCAACGCTGCGTCGACGTGGCACTGGCGAAAGATCAAGTGCAAGTGCGTTACGACCCGCTGCAGCTCACGCCCGCCCTGAACGCCTGGGCCGTGCCCAACGGGGCCGAGCGCGGGCAGCCCGTCACCTTCCGCACCTGGACCAACTACGCCGCGTGGATCAAGCGGGCTGAAATCCGCATCTACGCCCAAGAGCCCGCGCCCGACACCGCGCCGCTGGCCGTGCTGCCCGTCGCACTTGGCGCAGCAACCCAGTGGACAGCGCCCGTCGATGCGCCGTCTCAGCTCTATTACCTCGTGCGCGTGGAAGACGCGCAAGGCCGCTTCGATCAAACTCTGCCCAAACCGCTGACGTTGGTGACGCACCGCACCGCCCACGCCGATCTGCAAAGCGCCAAACGCGAGGCCGAGATCGGTTACGGCAAGAACAACCGCGCCATCGCCAACATTCCGGTGCAGGGCGGCACAGTCACCATCAATGGCCGCGCGCCGAGCGAGAAGGCCGCCGTCACCGCGCTGGGCAGCCAGATTCCCGTGGGCCGCGAAGGCAAGTTCGTCACCCAGCAGATCCTGCCCGTCGGCAGCCATGCGGTCGTGGTGCGCATCGACGACCCCGCCGCCGCCGAGCCCGAGACGACCTATCGGCGCAACATCGTCATTCCTCAAACCGCCTGGTTCGGCGTGGCCGTGGCCGATCTCACCGTGGGCCATGGCAGCGGCTCGGCCCATGCCACCCTGGTCGATCCCACCCTGACCAACGAGGTGAAGAACGGCTTTGCCGATGGCCGTCTGGCCTTCTACACCAAGGGCGCGTTCGCCAACGGCTACCGCCTCACCGCCTCGGCCGACACCCGCGAGCAGCCGCTGGCCGACCTGTTCAGCAATTTCGCACGCAAAGACCCGCGCTATCTGCTGCGGCGCATCGACTCCGATCAGTACTACCCCGTTTATGGCGACGACTCCACCGCCCTTGACGACGCTCCCACGCAGGGCAAGTTCTACGTCAAGGTCGAGAAGGACGACAACTCGGTGATGTGGGGCAACTTCATCACCGCCTGGTCCGGCTCCGATCTCACGCAGTATTCGCGCGGTCTGTACGGCGCCAATGCGCTTTGGAAGTCAGCCGCAACCACCACGCAGGGCGAGCGCAGCACCAGCGTCAACGCCTTCGCCGCAGACCCCGGCACCGTGGGCGCGCGCGACGACTTCCGCGGCACCGGCGGCTCGCTCTACTACCTGCGCCGCCAGGACGTCACCGTGGGCTCCGAGCGCGTCTGGGTCGAAGTGCGCGACCGGAACTCCGATCTGGTGCTGCAGCGCGTCCTGCTCGTACCCGGCTCCGACTACGACCTCAGCTACCTGCAGGGCCGCCTGCTGCTCAACCAGCCCCTGTCCTCCGTGGCCGATGGCGCGGGCCTCGTGCGCAACGGCAGCCTGTCGGGCAATCCGCAATACCTCGTGGTGACCTACGAGTTCGTGCCGGGCATGACCGAGGTCGATCAGCTCGCCACCGGCCTGCGCGCCGAACACTGGTTCAACGACCATGTGCGGCTGGGCCTCACCAACTACCACCAGGCCGGAGACGGCATCGGACAGACCCTCAGCGGCCTCGACGCTACGCTGCGCTACAAGCCCGGCACCTGGCTGCGGGCCGAAGTCGCGCGCTCCAAAGGCGCGGGCGCCGGCACGCTCAGCTCCATCGACGGCGGTTTCGACTTTGCCAGTCGCCAGGTGGCGCCCGGCTCGCGGGCCGATGCCAAAAAGATCGAGGCCGAAGTCGCCCTGGCCGACCTGCGCGAAGGGCTTGGCGGCAAGCTCGGCGCCTACTGGAAAGACCGCGAGGCCGGATATTCCGCACCCGGGCAGATCGCCATCGGCGGCGAGGCCGTGATTCAGCGCGGAGCGCGCGCCGAAGTTCCGGTCGGCAACGATACGCAAGTCTCGCTCAAGATCGACCAGCGGCTGGCCAGCAGCCAAGACACCAAGCTCGCCGAAGCTGAAGTGCGCCAAGAGGTGACCCCGAACTGGACCGCCAGCGTGGCCGTGCGCGCCGAAGACCGCGGCGTGGCCGACACCGCGCTCATCCTCAGCCCCATCCTGGCCGAAAACGGCAACCGCACCGACGCTGCCGCCAAGCTCGACTACCACCCGGCCGCCGAGCCCGGCGGCAGCGGCCTGGCGCCCTGGAACGTCTATGGCTTCGGCCAGAAAACCCTCAACCGCACCGGCACCCGCAGCGAGAACGATCGCGTGGGTGCGGGCGGCGGATGGCAGGCCACCGACCGCCTGCGCCTGAACGCCGAAGTCTCCGACGGCGACGGCGGCGTGGGCGGCAAGCTGGGCAGCGACTACCGCGTCGATGACCGCAACAACGTCTATCTGCAGTACCTGATGGAAACGCAGCGCCCTGATCAGCTCTACAGCGGGCGCTTCGGCACCCTGCTGGTCGGTTCGCGCAGCAAGCTCAACGACCGCGTCAGCCTGTACGAAGAAACCCGACGCACCACCGGCACGGGCCAGGCCGGGCTGTTGCATGCCTTCGGCGTCGATCTTGTGCCGACCGAGCGCTGGAGCGTCGGCCTCAAGATGGAAGCCGGCACCCTCAGCGACCCGCTCAACGGCGATCTCAAGCGTCGCGCCGCAGCCGTGTCCCTCGGGTACAAAGACAATGACACCGTCTATGCCTCCAGCCTCGAATACCGCCGCGACCAGAGCAACCTCACCGGCGGGCGCACCTCCTGGCTCACCCGCAACAGCTTCGGCCAGCAGCTCACCGCCGCCTGGCGCCTGCTGGGCAAGCTCGACCTCGCCCGCAGCAGCGCCAGCCAAGGCGCGTTTTTCGATGGCGACTACACCGAGGGCGTGATCGGCGCGGCCTATCGCCCGGTGGACAACGACCGCTGGAACACACTGATCAAGTACACCTATTTCTACGACCTGCCCTCGCCCGGCCAGCTCTCGCCCAGTTCGGGCGTGCAGACCACCACCGTGGCCGACTACAGCCAGCGCAGCCAGGTTCTCTCCGCCGACACCATATGGGACGCGAACGACTGGCTGTCCCTCGGCGCAAAGCTCGGCTATCGCTGGAGCAGCCTGCGCCCCAGCCGCGATGCCGGCGACTGGTTCTCCAGCAGCGCCAGCCTCGTGGTGCTGCGCGGCGAGTGGCACTTCGTGCGCGAATGGAGCGGCCTGGTCGAGTGGCGGCGCCTGCACGCCAAAGAGGCCGGCGATACCCAGAGCGGGGCGTTGCTGGCCGTGTACCGGCGCATGAACGAGCACGTCAAAATGGGCGTCGGCTACAACTTCACCAACTTCTCCGACAACCTCACCGACCTGTCCTACAACAACCGGGGCGTATTCCTCAACGTGCTGGCCACCTACTGACACGGGTCACGGACGGGTGGCCAGCCGCGCCGCCACCGCCCGTTTCAACGACGCATGTACGGCGGAAGTGGCCAACCCGGTTTGCGCCGCCAGCTCCGCATAGCCCGCCGCCTCGTCGCCTCGGCTGAGCAAGGCCAGCAGCACGAACAAATCCTGCGGTTTGAAAACCGGCTACTGATCCCACCTCACCCGCCGACAAAGGCCCGGCTCAGGATGGATCGGCACAGGCGCTCGGCGCGCTGGAGATGGGCGCCGACGGCAACAGCGGCAAGCCGAGTTCCTTGAGGAAGGCGTTGTGCTGCGCCGTCGCCTGTTCGATGGCTTGCTCGATGTCCACCAGGCTCGCATGCGTCGCCGTCAGGTCGATCTCCGCCTCGCCTACCGCCGTGCTGATGTAACGGGAGATATTGAGGTTGAAGTCGTTCTTCTCGATCTCCGGCATCTCCACCCGGCGTGAGTAGCGCGCTTCTTCCTCTCGGAACTGATAGGTCTTGATGATCTTGGCGATGTGCTCGTCGGTCAGCTGGTTCTGGCGCTTGCCTTTGACGAAGTGCTCGGCGGCGTTGATGAAAAGCACGTCGTCCGGCTTCTTGCACTTCTTGAGCACCAGAATGCACACCGGGATGCCGGTGGAATAGAACAGATTGGCGGGCAGGCCGATCACCGTGTCGATGTGGCCGTCCTTGAGCAGCTTGGTGCGGATGCGTTCTTCCGCCCCGCCCCGAAACAGCACGCCGTGCGGCAGGATGATCGCCATCACGCCTTCGTCTTTCAGAAAGTGGAAGCCGTGCAGCAGAAAGGCAAAATCGGCGGCGGACTTGGGGGCGAGGCCGTGGCTTTTGAAGCGCACGTCGTCGGCCAGCGCGTCGGTCGGCTCCCAGCGGTAGCTGAAGGGCGGGTTGGCGACGACGGCGTCGAAGCTCGGCTTCCTGGCCGGGTTCTGCTCGCGCAGCATGTCCCACTCGTTGAGCAGGGTGTCGCCGTGGTAGATCTCGAACTCGGTGTCTTTCACCCCGTGCAGCAGCATGTTCATGCGCGCGAGGTTGTAGGTGGTGATGTTCTTTTCCTGGCCGTAAATTTTGCCGATGGCACCGCCGGCCTGGGTCACCTTCTTGCGCACGTTGAGCAGCAGTGAGCCCGAGCCGCAGGCCATGTCCAGCACGCTGTCCAGCCGCTTCTTGGCGCCGGTTTTCGGTTCCTGACTGTCCAGCGTGACGATGCCCGAAAGGATGCTGGAAATCTGCTGCGGGGTGTAGAACTCGCCCGCCTTCTTGCCACTTCCTGCGGCAAACTGGCCGATCAGGTATTCATAGGCATCGCCCAGCGCGTCGATGTCGGTGGAGAACGCCGCCAACCCTTCGGCGATCTTCTGGATGATGGTGCAGAGCTTGGCGTTGCGATCAGCGTAGGTCTTGCCGAGCTTGGGCGAACTCAAGTCGATCTCTGAGAACAGCCCCTGAAACGTGCTCTCGAAGGATTCCGTCTCGATGTATTTGAAGCCCGCTTGCAGGGTGTTGAGCAGCTCCGGGCTTTGGGTGCGGGCGAGGTTGGCGATGCTGTTCCACAGGTGCGAGGGCTGGATGACGTAATGCACCTTG
>NZ_JBYCKI010000312.1:0-12420 GCF_057473305.1 Thiomonas sp. TH-17 | reverse complement strand
CGGCGGCGTGCTGTCGCTGTTTACGCGGAGGGGCGTGCGTGTCTTCTGAAACCCTCCTTCAGCTTCAGGGCGTGAACAAGCGCTTCGGCGGCCATGTGGTGCTGAACGACGTCAGCTTCAGCCTCGCGCCGGGCGAGATCGTCGGCCTGGTCGGCCCCAACGGTTCAGGCAAGACCACGACCATCAATGTCATCTCGGGCCTCTACCGCGCAGACAGCGGCAGTATTGCGTTCGACGGCAAGCCGGTGCACAAGGTGCCGATGCACAAGCTGGCGCAGCTCGGCATCAACCGCACTTTTCAGGTGCCCAAGACTTTTCGCGATATGACGGTGCGCGAGAACATCGAAGTGGCCGCGCACTTCGGCCATGCCGCGGGCGCGGTGGACATCAACGCCATCCTCCACGACATCGAGTTGGACAAGCAGGCCGACAAGCTGGCGGGCTCGCTCACGGTCAACCAGCAAAAGCTGCTCGATCTGGGGCGCGCGTTGGCCACGGGGCCGAAGCTGCTGCTGGTCGATGAAATCGGCGCCGGGCTCAACCCGGCCGAGTTGGGCGGCATTGCCGAGTTGCTGCGCAAGCTGTCGCAGCGCGGCATTGCCCTCATCGTGGTGGAACATCTGATGGCGTTTCTCGGCAGCATCACGCAGCGCGTCATCGTGCTGGGGGCCGGGCGCATGTTGTTCGAGGGCTCGCTCGACGCCGCCTCGCGCCACCCGGAAGTCGTGGCCGCATTCTTCGGGGGCGAAGCATGAGCGCATCGGATGCGAACACCGTCGCCCTGCTTTCGGTGCGCGATGTGCAGACGGGCTATGGCGCGCTGCAAGTGCTCTGGGGCGTCGATCTGGAGGTGATGCCCGGCGAGACGGTGCTGCTGCTCGGCGCCAACAGCGCGGGCAAGTCCACCCTGCTGCGCACCTTCATCGGGCTGCTGCCGTGCTGGCGGGGCGAGATCGCCTTCGAGGGCGAACGCATCGACCGCCTCGCGCCTGACCAGCGCATTCGCCGCGGCATGGCCTATATGTCGGAACTCGGGGTGTTTCCCACCCTGTCGATCGACGAGAACATCGCCCTGGGCGGCTACTTTCTGCCCGATGCGCAGATTCGCAAACGCAAGGAGCAACTCTTCGCGCTGTTCCCCGATCTCGCCGCCAAGCGACGCGACGCGGCGGGCACGCTGTCGGGCGGGCAGCGCAAGATGCTGGGCATCGCCAAGGTGCTGATCTCCGAGCCCAAGCTGCTGCTGATGGACGAGCCGTCCTCGGGCCTGGCGCCGGTGTTCGTCAAGCAGGTCATCGAGGTACTCAAGACCAGCATCGGCGCGGGCACCGCCCTGCTCATCGCCGAGCAGAACGTGGCCTTTCTGGAGCTGGCCGACCGCGGCTATCTGATCGATCACGGCAAGGTGCGGCTCTCGGGCACGCGGGCCGAACTCGAAGCCAGCGACGCGGTTCGCGAGACTTACTTCGGCCTGTAAACTCCGCGGCAACGATGCGGCGTGTTGTAGCGTCGCTGCCGCCATGCCCTATTCCGCCTCCCGACAAGACGCTTTCAAACAGACCACCTATCGCCGCATCTACCCGCTGCGCGTGGTCGGCATGGGGCTGGGCGGGCTGGCAATTGCCGGGGTGCTGATCGAACAGCACGCGCACCCGTGGCGCTGGGCGATGATGATCGTGTGTTGCCTGCTGTGGCCGCAGATCGCCCTGCTGCGCGCGCGGCTGAGCGCCGACAGCTACCGCGCTGAAAAACACAACCTGCTGATCGACTCGGCCATCGCCGGCATGTGGGTGGCGCTGATGCATTTCAACCTGCTGCCCAGCGTGGTGCTGGTCACCGTCACCACCTTCGACAAACTCAGCAGCGGCATGCGCCGCCTGTGGCTGACCTCGCTGCCGGGGCTGTTTGGCGCGGCGGCGCTCACCGCGTTGATCGTGCACCCGCCGGTGCAACTGGAAAGCTCGCTGCTGGTTGTTCTCTGCACCTTGCCGCTGCTGGTGGTGCATACCCTGTCGAGCAGCATCGGCAGCTACCGGCTCATCCGCACCGTGTCGCGACAAAACAAGTTGCTGGAACAACTGCGCCGCACCGATGTGCAAACCGGGCTGTTCGCCCGCGACCACTGGCAGCAGCAGGCCGACGCCGCGCTGCAGCTTTTTCAGGCCGTGGGGCAACCGGCCTGCCTGCTGATGATCGACGTCGATCACTTCAAGCAGGTGAACGATACCTACGGCCACACGGCCGGAGACGATGCCATTCGCGCGGTGGGGCAACTCATCCGCGACTGCATCCGCGACGAGGATTGCGCCGGTCGCTACGGCGGCGACGAGTTTGCGGTGCTGTGCCAGAACACCGGCCAGTCCGATGCGCTGGGCATCGCCGAGCGCATCCGCACCGAGTTGCTGACGCTGCGGTTGCCGAATCACCCGGAGGTGCGGCTGAGCAGCAGTATTGGCGTGGCCGCTGCCGCCCCGGAATTCAGCAACCTGCAGGCCTGGATGCAAGCCGCCGACGCCGCGCTTTACTCGGCCAAGCACCAAGGGCGCAACCAGGTGGCGGATCACCCGACTGCGCCTCATGCCGTCGGGCCGGTTCACCCCGCCTGAATCGAAAACCACCGCCAGGAGCCTGTGGGGCATGAGTCGCGTAGAGCGAAAAAAGGGTGTGGGGATGGCCTGCGGCGGCGGATTTGCCGCCCCATAGCCGAAGCTATGGGGCAAAAAGCCGCTGCTGCAGGACGCCGCACAGCCTTTTTGCAGCCCGCGATCCTCAAGCCCCACAGGCTCCTAGCGGCAATAGTTGGCAATTCGCCCGCCGCAGGCCGCTCCCGCCCCTTCAATTGAGGGGGATGCCCGTTTACATTTCTTGGCATTGATGCGCACTTACCCCGCCCCCATGCCGCACGACGCCCAAATCACGACCGCACCGCAAGCCATTGCCGCTGCACGTGTGCGGCTGTTGCTCGCCACGGTGCCGGTTTCTGCCGTGGCCAACGCCTCAGTGGCGCTCATCGCCCTGGCGTTTCTGCATGGCAGCGCACCCGTCGGCTTTTACGCGGTCTGGGGTGGCGTGATGATCGGCCTGCAGGCGATTCGCCTGTTGGTCTGGCTGATCTGGCGCGGCCTGCCGGCCGAAAGTCTTCGCCCAGTGCAGCGCTCGCTGCGGCTGCGCGTACTGCGGGCCGCGTCGTGGGCCACGGGGATGAGTTGGGGCGCGATTCCTGCCGCGCTCTTTCCCGCCAGCCCCATCGAGCAGTCGTTCGTGGCCTTCTTCCTGGCCGGGGTGAGCGGGGCTGCGGTGGCGGGTCTGGCCTTCGATGCCTGGGCTTCCGGGCTGTTCGTCGTCTCGGTCATCGTGCCTCTGGCGCTGCGCCTGGTGGGGGTGCAGACCTCTTTGTCCACGGCGATGGCGGCCATGGTTTGCATTTATCTGCTCTACCTCGGCGTGGCCATACGCCGCGGACAGCTCCAGTTCCTGCAAATGCTCGACTGGCGCACGCGGGCCGAAACGGCGCGCGCACGCACCGCGCGGCAAGCCCAACTCAACGCCCTGCTGGCCGAAGCCAACCAGCTTGGCGCCAGTGCGACCACCGCCACAGCGCTCTATGCCGCGATCTGCCGCGCCTACGCGGCGCTTGAAAATCTGGCGCCGCTGAGCATCGTGCAGCGCGACCCCGACGCAGGGGGTTTCGAGATTGCCGCGCAGTCCGGCCCGGTGCCGATGGACGTGCTGGACACCCCCCTGCTCGACACCGCCTGGCGCCAGAACCGCCCGCAGTTCCAGGGCGATGGCCGCACGCTGGACGCCTGTATCCCGCTGCATGCGCAGGGGCAGGTGTGCGCCCTGCTGCGCGTGGTCTGCGCCAACGCGGCTGAGCGAGCCCCTTGCGAGATGGACGACAGCCTGCGCGACTGGCTGCTCAACCTCGCCGCTAGCGTGGATCGCGGGCTGCAAGCCATCAGCCAGCGCGAGCGCATCGACCGGCTGCAAAACCTCTACCGCGCCCTGATCAGCGAAGGCGAAGTGGTGCTGCAGTCGCGCAGCGCGGAAGAGATGCTGCAGCGCACCTGCGACACCCTCGCCACCGACACCCAGTTCCATGCCGCCTGGCTGGCACGGCCGGACGACAGCGGCGCCTTTCGCGTGCTGGCGCGCGCAGGCGAAGGCGCCCAGCAGCTCGATCACTTTCGCGTGCATCTGAACGACGCCAACCGCGCGCCCCTGGTGCTGCGCGTCTGGGATACGCAGACGCTGCAGGTCTGCAACGACCTGCTCCGCGACCCGGACATGCAGCCCTGGCACCCCTCGCTGTCGCGCCATCGCTGGCATGCCGCCCTGGCCGCCCCCGTGCGGCGCGGCGACGCGCTGTGGGGTGTGCTGGTGTTCACCTCGCCGCTGGCGCAGGCCTTCGACGAGCAGACCATCGCCCTATGCGAGCAGGTCGCGGCCCTGCTGGGCTATGGGCTCGATGAACTCGACGTGAAAGAGCGGCTGAGCCATCTGCAGCGCGTTGAAGCCCACCGCGCGAGGCACGACACCCTCACCGGCCTGCCCAACCGCTATGCCCTCGAACAATACCTGCCCGAAGTCATCGCCCGCGCGCGTCGGCAAGGCAGCCTGTTCGCCGTGGGCATGATCGATCTCGACGGCTTCAAGCTGATCAACGACACCTGGGGCCACAGCGCGGGCGACCGCGTGCTGCGCGAACTCACCCGCCGCCTGCAGGCCGTGCAGCGCCAGACCGATTTCCTGGTGCGCCTGGGCGGAGACGAATTCGTCGTGGTGATGGAAGACCTCAACCCGCTCGAAATCCAGAGCGGCTATGCCAACAGCGTGCAGCGCCTGCGACAAGCCGTTGCCGCCCCGTTCGACATTGCCCCGAATGTGCAACTGCCCATCGACATGAGCATCGGCATCTCCGCCTACCCACTCGACGCGCAAGACGCCGACACCCTGATGCGGCTGGCCGACAAAGCGATGTATGCGGCCAAATCGGAAAACAGAACCTCAGCGAATTCCCCCTGAATCGCGTGAGCACTGAAAAATGCGCTACTTCACCAATGGCCTGATGGTGGTGAAGCCCCCGTCCACCGCGATGCACTGGCCGGTGATACGGCTGGCGGACTCTGACAGCAGAAACGCCATGACTTCGGCGATTTGCTCGGCCGTCTGCACCCCGCCCAGCGGATATTGCTTGCCCGCGCCTTCGCGCATGGCGGCCACTTTGAGCATGCCTGCGGTCAAGGGCGTATCCGTCATGCCGGGCGCCACGGCGTTGACGCGCAGGCCGATCGGCGCGTAGGTCGCCGCCGCGCTGCGCACCAGTCCTTCCACGCCCGCTTTGGCCGCAGCAATGGCTTCGTGGTTGGCCACGCCGATCTGCGCAACGACAGAACTCACCAGCACCGCCGCGCCCGGTTGCTGCGCCTCGCGGCGCGCCTCGATCCACGCGCCGAGCATGCACAGCGCGCTGTCGAGGTTGACGCGCAGCACCTCGCGCCATTGCTGGGCGCTGGTACGGTGCAACGGTGCGATCAGGGTGCTGCCCACGCAATGCGCCAGATGCGACGGCGTCTGGCCCAGTTGCTCCGCGCACTGCGCAATGGCCTGCGCCGCGCCCTCGGGCGTGGTGACGTCCGCGGCAATGCGCACGCTGGACGGCACATCGGCCAGCACCGTCACGTCGCGCCCAACACCGGCAACGCGCCAGCCCTGCGCATGCAATTGCGCACTCAGCGCCCGGCCCATGCCGCCGCGCGCACCGGTAATCAAAACAATGGGTTGCTCACTCATGAAACAAGTCTCCTTGAATAGACGATGACGCTGAAAGGATTTGCACGCGCGACCAATACGCAGAAAACGAGCGGCAACGCTGCGTCGGCTCGGCAAAAGCCGATGGCGGCGCGGCCAGAGCAAGAGCGTTCCAGGCTGCGGAAAGATGCGGGTTTTGCCAGCCTTGCACCGAGCGCGCCGCCTTGAGCGCCTCCAGCAAAGAGGCCGTCGTCCCAAACCAGCGCACGGGCGCAAGCGCCTGCATGCGCGCGGCCACAAACTGCCAACGCGCGGCAGACCAAGGCCAGCGCGTATGCCAATCGGCATCGCAAACCGCGACTGGATGCCTGCCTTCTGGAACCTGCCCCAGCGCCCAGGGATGAATCAGCCACACATCCTGTGCGGCCACGGCCCGCGCATCCGCCTGCGAAAACCCGCCGGCTGGCGGCTCGGAGAACAAGGCGGGTTCTGCCACGCCGAAAAATTCGCCCGGTTCAGCGCCGAGGTCTTGTGGCTGACGCGCAAGCGCATCCAGCCTTTCGTAAGTCGCATCGATCACGGTGCCCGGGCTATGCCAGGCATGAGGCGCGTACTTCGCCACGTTGTCGGCATTGAACAGATAGGGTTTGGAGCTGCCCGTACCCGCCACCCATTGCCAAGACAGGTGGTTGCTGGCGAGATCGCCATCGAGCAGGTGCGCAACCATCCAGTCGGCCCCGGCGCGCCAATGCACCTTGCGCACATGCACGGTGTAGGAAGCCAGCCACATGCGCGCGTGGTTGTGCAGATAGCCTGTGGCATAGAGCGTGCGCACGGCCTGGTCGATCACCGGTACGCCAGTGCGGCCTTCGCGCAGATCCGCAGGCAAGGCTGGGGCGTAAGCACGGTCTGGCAGCGGGCCGGGATGCTGCGATTGCAGAATGCCGTTGCCCTCGTGTCGCCAAACCTGCTGAAAAAAAGCGCGCCAACCGAGTTCCTGCAACAGCTTGTCCTGAAGCCCGAGGCCGCGGCGCATCGACAGGTGCTGCACCACGTCGCGCAGACCGAGAAATCCATGCGTCAAATACGGTGAGAGCCGGGTGACGCGCCCTTCCAAATGGTTGCGGCTGCGGGCATAGTCTGCAGGACGCACCGCCGCGAGAAGACGCTGCGCTGCCGCAAGGGTCGGCTCGAAAAGCGCAGGCGGTTCGGTTGCCAGAGTCACGCCGCGTCCCGGATCGACTGGGCTTGCGCCTGGATGTGCGCGCGCTCGTCGGCCGACAACCGCGCCA
Source organism: Thiomonas sp. TH-17 (assembly GCF_057473305.1). Lineage (NCBI taxonomy): Bacteria > Pseudomonadati > Pseudomonadota > Betaproteobacteria > Burkholderiales > Thiomonas > Thiomonas sp. TH-17. The sequence continues at coordinate 5,377 of NZ_JBYCKI010000312.1, read as the reverse complement.
GATTGCGCACCTGCATCACGGTGCGCGGATTGGCCGCAAGACGCGCCTCGTGCCGCAGCAAAAAGTCCCAGTACAGCGTGGTATAGGGGCAAGCTCGGGGGCCGGTGCGCTGCGCCGGATCGAACCGGCAGGCCGCGCACAGGCTGCCTCCGCTCATGCGCTGAATGTATTTGCCGCTGGCGATGTAGGGCTTGCTGGCCATCAGACCGTCGTCCGCCGCCTGGCTCATCCCCAGGGTGTTGGGCAGTTCCACCCATTCCACCGCATCGACATACACGGCCAAAAACCACTGGTGCACCTGCTGCGGCTGCACCCCGTGCAGCAAGGCATACAGCCCGATGACCATCAGCCGCTGGATGTGATGGGCGTAGCCGTAGCGCAGGGTTTGCGCCAGGGCATCACGCAGGCAGGCCATGTCGGTCTGACCGGTCCAGAACCAGGCGGGCAACGGCGCCTGCGCGTCCAGCGCGTTGCGGTCGGCGTAGCCGGGCATCTGCGTCCAGTAAATGCCGCGCACATATTCGCGCCAGCCCAGAATCTGGCGGATAAAGCCTTCGGCGCTGTGCAGCGGCGCTTCGCCCTGGCGCCAGGCGGTCTGCGCCGCCTCGACCACTTCGCGCGGATTCAGGAGCTTGAGGTTGAGCGCCGCAGAAAGGTGGGCATGCCAGAGCCAGGGCTCGTTGGGCCAGAGTGCGTCTTGCCACTGGCCGAACTGCGGCAGGCGTTCGCGCATGAAGCGAGCCAGCGCCTGCAAGGCCTGCGGCCGCGTCACCGGCCAGGCGAAATCATCCAGCAGGCCCGGGTGGCTGGCGAAGCGCTGATTCACCCGTGCGATGACCTCGCGAGTGATGGCGTCTGGCGCAAACTGCGTCGGGCTGGGCACCTGGCCGGGGCCGGACTTGGGAAACGCCTCGCGGTTGTCGGCATCGAAATTCCACTGTCCGCCAGCGGGCTGATCACCCTCCATCAACACGTCGTGTCGCTGACGCATGGCGCGGTAGAAAAACTCCATGCGCAACTGTTTACGACCCCGGGCGTGCGCGGCAAAGTCGCTGGGCGAAGCGTAGAAGTGCCGGTCTTCGCGCACTTCCAGCGGCACCTCGTGGGCAGCCGCCACGGCCTTGATCGACTCCAGCACCCGCCAGTCGCCGGGCTGGGTCATGACCAACTGCGCGGGGTGCAGGCGCTGCACAGCGCGCTGCAGTTCCGCAGCCAAACTGCCCGCGTTCGCGGCGTCGTCAAGCTCGGTGTAATGCACTGTGAGGCCGGCGGCACGCAGGTCTGCCGCAAAGTGGCGCATCGCGGCCAGAAACAAGGCAATGCGCGGCTTGGAAGACCAGACATGGGTGGACTCTTCCGCCACCTCGGCCATCCACACCGCATCCTGCGCCGGGTCGAACCCATCGAACGCGCTGGCCTGCGGGTCGAGCTGATCACCCAGCACCAGCACCAAATGGCGCAGCGGGCTCGCAGGATCAGGGCTTGTCATGCAACGCTCCAATCTGGCTCTTGGCCTTGTTCCGGTTCTTGCGGCAGGCTTGCGAGCAGTAGCGCACCGCCTCCCAGTTCTTCGCCCAGGCGCGACGCCAGCTCATGGGGCGACCGCACCCCGCACAGGGTTTGCTGGCCAGAGCCGCCTTGTTTCCCTTGTGACCGCTTGCCGCTGCGCTCATTCGAATAGCTCCTGCTGTCGCGGTAGTGCGGGCTGCGCGACGGCCTTGCGCGAGCGGGAGCCGCTGGGCGGCAGGCCGCTCTTGCGCGAGCCGTGCCGCTGTTGCACCGCCCGTGCCTCGTCGTTCGCCTGTGGGTTTTGGCGGATGGCGTAAATGCGGTCTTTGGCCTGCTTGACGGCGCTGCGCTCGTTGACGATGGGCGGCGGATAAGCCGAAGTCCCCCACTCCGGCACCCACTGGCGGACGAACTCGCCCTGCGGATCATGGTCAGTCTGCTGCTTGGCCGGGGAATACACGCGCAGGGTGTTGATGCCCGTGGTGCCCGATTGCATTTGCATCTGGCTCCAGTGAATGCCCGTCTCGAAATCGAGAAACTGCCGCGCCAGATGCAGCCCCGGCTCGCGCCAATGCAACCAGAGGTGATAGGCGGCAAAACTCACCAGCATGGCGCGCATGCGAAAGTTGATCCAGCCGGTTGCGTTGAGGCAACGCATGCAGGCGTCCACCATCGGGAAGCCGGTGTTGCCACTGCGCCAGGCCTCGAAATACACGGGTTTGAATTCGGGCTCGCGCAAACCGTCGTAGGCGCGCGCAAAGTTGTGGAACTCGATGCCCGGTTCATCTTCAAGCTTTTGCATGAAGTGGCAATGCCAGCGCAGCCGCCCGGCAAAACCGCGCAGGTGATACGCCATGCTGCGCGCCGATGGCTCGCCGCTGGCCTGCAGGGCGCGAATGCGCTGCTCGGTGGCTTGATGCACCTGCCGCATGGAGAGCGTGCCAAAGGCCAGATGCGCGCTCAAGCGCGAGCAGCCGCGTTCTGCCGTCAGCGGGCTGGAAAGATCGCGCCGGTACTGCGCGCCCCGCGTATCCAGAAAGCTGTGCAAGGTGGTGAGCGCCGCCGCCGTGCCCGCAGCGGGCGTGGGGCGGGCCGCGGGCAGGCGCAGGTCGCGCAGGGCCGGAAAGTCGCCCGCTGCCAACGGCTTGGATGCGTCGCGCAGGGCTTGCGGTGAGGGCACCTGCGGCGCATCCATGCGCCTTTGCCAGCGGGCCGCCCAACCCGCACGATCTCTCAGACGGCGCACCACGCCGTTTTGCGGCCACTCCTGCCAGATCACGCCTTGCTCGCCACACCAACGCGCCACCCGCTTGTCGCGCGCATAGGTCCAGCCTGGGCCGGTTTCTTCGTGGCTAAAAAGATGGGTGAAACGCACCTCGTGGCGAATGTCCTCGAACACCTGGGGCACATCGCCCACGCGCACCAACAGCCTGAGCCCAAGGGCTGCGAGCGACGCCCGCAGCGCGGACACGCAAACCGCCGCGAACTGCACATGCTGCGCATCGCACTCCGGGCTGTCGATCCACTCCGGTTCCATCACGAAAAGCGCCAGCGCCGCATCGCATTGCGCGGCGGCGTGCAAAGCGGCGTGATCCTGCACACGCAGGTCGCGTTTGAACCAAACGAGCGCCAGAGTTGACATGATTTGATGATGCCATGTCCCCATCGCACGCCGCTGCGCGCCGTGGAGTGCCATGACGGCGCCTACGGAAATTTCCGCCGCTTCACAACGTGGCCGCCAAAACCCCACGCAAACTATTGACCACGGCGATTTGCTCGGCGTGCAGCAGTGCATCGGCTTGGAGCACGCACTCGCGCACGACGCCGTGGTCGATCAGCCATTGCCGCCCGACTCCGGGCAGCAGACCGCTTGCCAGCGCCGGCGTGCACCACGCGCCGCCCACGCGAAGCAGCAGTGAACTGCGCCCGCCTTCGCACAATTCGCCGCGTTCGTTGCAGAAGATCTGGTCGAACGCGCCTTGCGCCTCGGCGGCGCGCCAGGCGGCGTCGTAGCGGGAGCGGTGGGTGGTTTTGTGGCGCAGGAACAGGTCGGCCGAATCGAGCGCCTCGGCGGCCCGCAGCAGCCGCACCGGTTGTTGCGGCGTTGGCGGCAGGTGCTGCACATCCAGCTCCCAGGCTCCACTTTTATGCAGCACCAGCCGGGTGCGCCAGGGCGCGGGGGCGAGTGCGGCGCAGGCGGCTGACCACGAGTCGTCAGGCTCAACAAGCGCGGGAGCAGAAGACGGAACGAGGCTGCGATGCGCTTCGGCCAGGGCTTGCCGGAGCGCGGCCAGATCGCAGGCAAAGCCGAAAAACGCTGCCGACCGCGCCAACCGCGCCAAATGCCGCTCGATGCGCCCGGCCTGCGCGGGCCAGACGGCGGCGAAGGTTTCGATCAGACCGAAGCCCGGATCGTGCGAGGTGACGAAGCGCAGCTTGTCCCAGCATTCCTGCCACTCGGCGACGGGGTCAGAGTCGATCACCACCCCGCTGCCCACGCCCAATCGAAAAGCGCGGGTTCCGGCGGCTTCTCCCGTGGTCTGCACGGCGTCTTCAACCTGCAAGGTGCGAATGGGCACGCTGAACACGGCCAGCGGCCCTTGCCCGGTGTCGCGCGGATCGATGAAGCCCAGCGCGCCGGTATAAAGCCCGCGCGGCCCGCCCTCCAGCGCGCGAATGATCTCCATGCTTTTGCGCTTGGGCGCGCCCGTCACCGAGCCGCAGGGAAACAGCGCGGCAAAAATCTCCGCCCAACGCCATGGCCCGCCGCGCTCGTCGAGCACGGCCTGCACGCTGGAGGTCATCTGCCACACGGTCGGGTAAGGCTCGACGGTGAAGCGCTCGGGCACGCGCACCGAACCCGGCACGGCCAGCCGCCCCAGATCGTTGCGCAACAGATCGAGAATCATCAGGTTTTCGGCGAGGTTCTTGGGGTCGGCGGCGAGCGCCAGCGCGGCCTGCGCGTCGGCCTCTTCGTTCGCCTGGCGCGGGGCGGTGCCCTTCATGGGCCGTGCGCGCAGCAGGTTGCCATCGCGCGAGAAAAACAGTTCGGGCGAAAAACTCAAGACCCAGCGCCCGCCGAGTTTGGCCAGGCAGGAATAGCGCGTGGGCTGCGCCCGCCGCAGCGCGGAATAAAGCGCCAGCGGGTGGCCGAACACCTGCCCGCGCAAGGGCCAGGTGAAGTTGACCTGATAGCTGTCGCCCGCGCGCAGATGCTCGGCAATGCACGCCAGCGCGGCGGTGTAGTCCGCCTGTGTGATGCTGGGCTGCAGTCCGGCCACGCCACAGGGCGCATCGGGCTCCGGCAACGACGCGGCCTGCGCCTGCAGCCATTGCGTAACGTCTTGCGCGCTCAAGGAGTTCGCCGTGGCGAAAGCCCGCGCCTCGACCAGCGGTTGCGCAGGCTGCTCGCGCTCATGCCCAGGCAGCCCGGCAAGCGCCGGGGCGGCTTCGTAGGCCACGAAGAGCGCCGCCTGCAGCCCATGCGCCAAGGCTTGCTCCAGCTCGTCGAAGGCGGGCAAGACTTCGGCTAGCGTACCCGCCTGCCATTGCCGCTCGGCGCCGAGCATCAGGCGACTGGAGGGCTGCGCGGGGCTGGCCTGCGCGTCATCGAACAACACAAAATCCTGCATCATTCCGCCCCGATCTGCCGGGAAAACCCCTGTGTGTGAGCCCCTACAAATGCGACGTTTTGCCGCACGAAAGCCCCTACCGTGGGCAATAGATTGTGTGGCTTCGATCTCTCGTCACATTTTGTCATCATGTCGTTCGCATCCCCCAAACCGCTCGTCCCCACCGTTCTGGCCCTCGCCGTCTCTGCCCTGTTCAGCCCGCTGGCTGCGCAGGCTGCCGAAAGCGCCAGTACCCT
>NZ_JBYCKI010000311.1:0-2357 GCF_057473305.1 Thiomonas sp. TH-17 | reverse complement strand
GTGGCGCAGGAACAGGCGCCGGAATTCGATATTGGCCTTCATCATGGCTTCGATGTCTTCACGCGGATGATTTTCGAACATCGTGCGACCTCCATACGGTTGATGAATCAAGCGGACGCACGGCACCGCCCGCCCGTCACGGCGGTGTCGCAGGGGTTTACCGGGTTGACGCGGCCTGCACACCACCCCGCCGGCTGTGCGGCAGGGCATCGGTGGCAGGCGGCGCAATGCATATCGGCGGGCTTCACGACTCCCGCGGGGAAGATACCCCGCGGACCTTGGACGCTACTCCCGGGCGCCGGCACTGACAAGTACCGGAAGCCCGCCGTCCATGCGCGTTACGTCGCACGTCACGCAGCCGGCGTGCCGGCGCATGTGCCGGCATGTCACCTGATCTCACGCGGGGCATGGCCGCGCGGATCGCCGGCAGGGTGACCCGCACGCGCAAGCTCCGGCTTCGTCCTGTTGCGACTTGAATCAGCTGGCGAGTACCCACACAACATTCGATTAACTGATTCCCGATACCGGAGCTTGCTGATGAATGCCCAATCTGCCGCCAGGTCCCTGCTGACTTCCGGGGCCGCGCTGTTCGAACCGTTGCGCGTCGGCGCGATCGATGTGCGCAACCGCATCGTCATGGCACCGCTGACGCGCAACCGTGCCGTGGCCGGCAACGTGCCCTCGCCGTTGGCGATCGCCTATTACACGCAGCGCGCCAGCGCCGGCTTGCTGATCGCCGAGGCCACGCAGATCTGTCCAGAGGGTCAGGGCTACATTGCCACGCCCGGGATCCACTCCGCCGCGCAGGTCGCCGGCTGGAAAGCCGTCACCGACGCGGTGCATGCCGCGGGTGGCCGCATCGTCCTGCAACTCTGGCACGTCGGCCGCATCTCGCACACCAGTCTGCAGCCGGGCGGCGCGGCGCCGGTAGCGCCTTCGGCCATCACCGCTCGCGCCAAGACGTTCACCGCGCAAGGCCTGGTGGATGTCTCGGCGCCACGCGCGCTGCTGCTGGACGAAATTTCCGCGCTGGTGCAAGCCTATGCCACAGCCGCGCGCCATGCCGTGGCCGCTGGCTTCGACGGCGTCGAGGTGCATGCGGCGAATGGTTATCTGCTCGACCAGTTCCTGCGCGACGGCAGCAATCGACGCAGCGATGCCTACGGCGGTCCAATCGAACACCGCGCGCGTTTGCTGATCGAGGTCACCGCGGCGGTGACCGCGGCCATCGGCGCCGGTCGCGTCGGCGTGCGCCTGTCGCCGGCAGCAGGCTTTAACGATGTTCACGACAGCGCTCCGCAGCCGTTGTTCGAGCACGTGGTGGAGCGGCTTGATGCGCTGCGCATCGCCTATGTGCATGTAATCGAGGGAGAAACCGGCGGCACGCGCGCGGTCGATTTCGATTTTGCCGCACTGCGCCGACGCTTTCGCGGCGCATGGATGGTCAACAACGGCTACGACCGCGCCAGTGCGGCAGCGGCGATCAGCGCCGGCGCGGCCGACCTGGTGGCCTTCGGACGCCTGTTCATCGCTAACCCCGATCTGGTGCGGCGCTTGCGCGAAAACGCGCCGCTGAACGCGCTGGATGCCAGCACCTTGTACGGCGGCGATGCCCACGGCTACACCGATTACCCCACGCTGGATTGAAGCACCAGGCTGCACGACGCCTGCCGCGAACGGGTCGCCGCGGAACAGTTCACAAACTGGTCCGCGCCTACCGATGTCACAAGCATCATGACCCGATGATGCGCCCGGCAATCCTCGCCATGACTCAATTGCGCAGGCTGCGCATCATCGCCTCGGGATAGCGCGGGCCGCTGGCGGCGTCTTGCGGAAACAGCGCGTCGATGCGCGCCAGCTCGGCGGCATCGAGCCGCACATCCAGCGCACCGAGGTTTTCCTGCAGCCGCGCCAGTTTGCGCGTGCCGGGAATGGGCACGATGTGCGGATCGCGCGCCAGCACCCAGGCCAGCGCCAGTTGCGCGGGCGTGCAGCCCTTCGCCGCCGCCAGCGCGCGGACCTGCTCGACCAGTTGGAGATTCTTCTGGAAATGCTCGCCCTGGAAACGCGGGCTGTGGCGGCGGTAGTCGTCGGGCTCGAAATCTTCCACGCGCCGGATGGCGCCGGTGAGAAAGCCGCGCCCCAGCGGACTGTAGGCCACGAAGCCGACACCGAGTCGCGCGCAAGCGGCCAGCACGCCATCCTCCGGATCGCGCGTCCACAGCGAGTATTCGCTTTGCAGCGCGGTGATCGGATGCACCGCGCAGGCGCGCGCCAGCGTCTCCGGCCCGGCCTCGGACAGGCCCAGGTAGCGCACCTTGCCGGCGCGCACCAGATCGGCCATGGCGCCGACGGTG
>NZ_JBYCKI010000310.1:0-3087 GCF_057473305.1 Thiomonas sp. TH-17 | reverse complement strand
TGACCTTGCCCCTGGAATTCGTATCCCATAGCTGACTCATGCACTGGCTTGCCTTGGTTGTTTGGCGAGCCAGTTTTCTTCGAACCGCATCGGGCTGACATAGGCCAGGGTTGAGTGCAGCCGGGTGCGGTTGTACCAGAGCATCCAGGCGACGGCTTCGTCCATCGCTTGGCGACGTGTCTTGAAGCGCTGCCCATGCAACCGCTCCACCTTGAGCGAACCGAATAACGTCTCGCTGCAAGCGTTGTCCCAGCAGTTGCCTTTGCGGCTCATTGAACTCGTGATCCCATACTCGGCCAGCACGTCGCGGAAGTCCTTGGCAGCGTACTGGCTACCGCGGTCGCTGTGGAAGATGAGCCCGGCTTTCTTGCTCGGATGGCGCTTGAACCAAGCCATGCGCAGGGCGTCAATGACGATGTCGCGCGTCATGTCGGCGCGCAGGCTCCAGCCGATCACCTGGCGGCTGAACAAATCAATGACCACGGCCAGAAACAGCCACCCTTCGTCGGTGGCGATGTAGGTGATGTCACCTGCCCAGACCTTGTCGGGCTCGGCCACGGTGAACTGCCGGTCAAGCAGGTTGGGGGCAATCGGGAAGTCATGATTGCTGTCGGTGGTGACCTTGAAGCGCCGCTTGCCCTTGGCGCGGATGCCATGCCGTTGCATGAGCTTCTGGACACGCTCCTTGCCCACGCGGATGCCCCTGGCCAGCAGTTCCTTCCAGGTGCGCGGCCAGCCGTAGCTCCCACGGGTCTCGGCGTGGATGGCCTTGATATGCACCAGCAGCGCATCGTCGCTGAGATGGCGTTGCTGGGCCGTGCTGGCGGCCCGCACGACGTGCGCGTGGTAGCCAGCCACGCTGACCTCCAGCACCCGGCACTGCACCGAGATCGGCCACACGCGCCGGTGGCGCTGGATGAAGGCGTACTTCACGTCGCTGCCTTTGCGAAGTACGCCGTCGCTTTTCCCAGGATGTCGCGCTCCATCTTCACACGCGCCAATTCGGCCCGCAGCCGACTGATCTCCATCTGCTCGGCGCTGACGACCTTGCTGTCAGCCCCCTTGAGCTTGCCGTGCCGCTGGGCTTTGACCCAGTTGAACAGTGTCTGATCCACCACGCCCAGTGTGCGGGCTGCCGCAGCGATGCTCTGGCCGCCCTCGACCAGCCGCACAGCCTCTTGCTTGAACTCGAGCGTGTACCGCGCCCGCCTTGTCGTCTTCGTCATTTCCGTTCTCCTTGCTTGGATTGAATCACTCAGCAAGGGATACGTTTTTCACGGGCAAGGTCAGCCTTGCCCTGGGCTTTCTCCTGCTCCAACTGGTTGACCAAGTCGACCGTCGAGTAAAACCGCACCCGCATACCCTTGGATGTGATGCCCGAGACCGCCACCGCGGTGGCCAGATGCGTCTTGCCGGTGCCAGGCCCGCCAATGAACACCACGTTCTGTGCGGTGTCGGTAAAGTCCATCGTCGCCAGTGTTTTGACCAGGCTTTCATCGACCGCGCTTGCAGCGAAGTCAAACCGGGCCAGATCACGATGCAGTGGAAACCGGGCGGCCTTGAGTTGATGGCTCACCGAGCGCATGGCCCGGTCGGTGTGTTCGGCCTGCAGCAAGTGTTCAATCAACCACTTCGATGAGGCCGTGCTGGTCTCACCTTGGGCCGTCAAGTCTGTCCAGGCACTGACCATGCCATACAGGCGCAGTTCTTTGAGTTCGGTGGTGACATCACAGCGCATGATTGACCTCCTTGGCTGGGCTGGTTTCAAGCGCTTCACGCAAGCTGTCATAGCGTCTGGTATTGGCCAGCGGTGGCTTTTTGAGCGCCAAAGCGGTTTCAACACAATCAGGCACGGGCTTGGCATTGAGTCTGGCCAACACATTGAGAACATGCTCGACGCTGAGCGCGCCCGATTCCACAACCAAGTCAACCGCCACCAGCACGGCCTCCAATCCGGCTGTGGGTACGGCGGCCAATACCTGTGCCATAACTCGGTCACCACCGGCGCGTTTCATCAGTCCCTGGCGCAATCGATCCGTGCGATCCGCATCGACTCCGACATCTACCCATGCCCAATGGACATGCGATGTCTTGAATCGGCACAGCCTGCGCGACATGGAAATCATCGCTCAGTCATCAGCGAAATTGCTGGCGAATCAGTGGTTGCAATTCGCGGCATTCATTCACCCCGAGGCAGCAGCGGCTGGAAGCCGCACTGCTAGCATGCGGCCGGCTCGATGGCATTGCGGCGATGTTGCCCGATCCGGATCTATTCCTCTACACCTATGTGCGCCGCGAGGCCGTGCTGTCCAGCCAGATTGAAGGCACCCAGTCGTCGCTCTCAGACCTCCTGTTGTTCGAATTGGACGATGTGCCTGGCGTCCCTCTGGACGACGTGATCGAAGTTTCCAATTACGTGGCGGCTCTCGAGCATGGGCTGAGCCGCCTGCGTGGCGGTTTCCCACTATCCAACCGACTGATCCGGGAAGTGCACGCGAAGTTGCTCGCTCGCGGCCGCGGTGCGGACAAGCAGCCTGGCGAATTCCGGCGCAGCCAGAACTGGATTGGCGGAACCCGTCCGGGCAACGCCCTGTTCGTGCCCCCACCACCCCATTTCCTCGACGCGTGCATGAGCGAACTCGAGGCTTTCCTGAATGCCGCGGACGACGGTTTGCCCACGCTGGTCCGGGCGGCACTGGTGCATGTGCAATTCGAGACCATCCATCCTTTTCTGGATGGCAATGGCCGGGTTGGCCGCCTGCTCATCGCGCTGCTTCTGTTCGAGTCCCATGTTCTGCAACAGCCTCTGCTGTATTTGTCGCTGTATTTCAAGCAGCATCGGGAGGAGTACTACCGGCTGCTGGGCCTTGTGCGCACCAACGGGGACTGGGAAGCGTGGCTGGACTTTTTTCTGGATGGCGTTACGCAGACTGCGGGTCAGGCTGTGGAGACGGCGCAGCGCTTGCTGGCCTTGTTCCGCGAGGATGCGCTGCGTGTGCAGACGCTCGGACGAGCGGCTGCCAACACGTTGCGCGTGTTCGACGCGCTACGCGCGCGCCCGCTCAGCAGCATTGGCTCCATCGTCGA
>NZ_JBYCKI010000309.1:0-4346 GCF_057473305.1 Thiomonas sp. TH-17 | reverse complement strand
GTATCGACAATCGAACTCGCATCAATGACCGGCTTGCTGGGGTTCGCATCGCCCCAATCGCTCTGGAACAACATGCGCGTTCCGCTCGGGCTGATGGTGATGTTCGGCTGCGCCCAGTAGTTGCTTTGCGCGGCGTTGAAGTAATTGCCCGTACTGCGATGGTGCGCCACGCGGTACACCTTGCCCGTGTCTACGTTCGCCAGCATCACCTCCTGATCGAGATAGGTCATGGGTGTACCCACCGCCAACGGCTGGCCGCCGTTGCAATTGCCGTTGGAGCCCGAAGGGCACCCCACCATTGAAATGCCCACCCAGCCCGGGGCCTTGAACGCCCGCCCGCTGGCGAACGAGCCGGAAACCGGGTCATGGTCGATCAGCATTTTGGGGCTGCCGCCTTGCGTCAGGTTCATGGTCATCATGGCCTTGTTGAATGGCGAGTCGAACTGCACCGACACCACCACATCGTCACCTGCGGCGTTCAGCAACAGGTCGCCATGCTGCGAGCCGTCAAAATTGCGGGTTTGCAGCACGGCATCGGTCAGGGCATCGCGGATTTGCACCTGCTTCTCGTTTTCGTAGAAGTAGGCGCCTTTGCCTGAAGGCAGTGCTTGCGGCACGGTGCTGTCGTCAGGGATGAAGGCTTTGCCGATCTGCCCGGTGGAGATACGGTAAGTGAACGCCGCATAGGCTGCGCCGCCGCGCGGGGTGTTGCGGTTGAGGTAAGCGCCGAGGCCGATCAGGTCGTTGTCCCAACTCATGCCGAAGGGGTCGCTGCCGCCAGAGACGCGGGTAATCAGACCCGAACCCTTCACGGCCTCATACAGTTGTCCGCCTTGCTTGAAGTCAGCCGAGAAGTCGTGCAGCACGGTGGTGCTCATCGACACGGCGCTGATCGACCCATCGGCCTTGCGCGCCGTGGGCTGGATGGTGGCTTTGGTGAACGCATTAACTTGCGTGCCGCTGCGCTGGTTGTTGTCTACATAGAACAGCGTGCTGGGTTCTGTGGTTGACCAGTAGAACTGCTCCACGTCAGCGGGGTTGATGTTGAGGTAGTCGATGAAGGCGTAGGTCTTGCCGTCGTAGAGGGCGAAGGTGCCATTGCGCCCACCCGCACTGAGCGCGCCGGAGACGTAGAGGATCATCAGCGTTTCGTCGGCATTCCACGCCTGCGTGGTCGGGTAGGCGGGCAGCGCCACGCGCGAGTTGAAATCAGCCTTGGCGTCGGTCACGCGGACGATGTTGGTGCCGGGGAAATCAGGATCGGTCACGCGCTGGCCCTTGGCGGGCTTGGCCATCGCAGAGAACGGGCGCAGGGCATTGCCGTAATCTGCCAGGCCAGCGGCGGGGGAGCCAGCCGGGGACGGTGTAGATGTAGATGTAGGTGCGCCTCCGACCGTGACGCTTGGCTGATTATCTGCAATGGCCGCTGTGCCAGTGGTCGCTGTTGCGTTGGTTGCAACCTGATCGGTTGCGCCTCCTCCACATCCAGCAAGCATCGTAGCCACCGCCATCGCTAATGCAGCCGATTTCAAAAATTTTCTTTTCATGATGACAACTCCCTCGCGTAATGTAGGAGGTACGCTAGTGATCCCTACTCGCCTGAGCGGAACGGTACGGAAATCAATTGGGCTTGTACGACGGCAACTCGATCACGTAGGTGTCCACCGCCGCATCCGGATTGAGCACCGGGTTGCTCGGGTCGCCATCCCCCCAATCGCTCTGGAACAGCACGCGCGTGCCGCTGGTGCTGAGCGTCACATTGGTCTGGGCCCAGTAGTTGCTCTGCGGGGCGTTGCTGTAATTCCCGGTGCTGCGATGGTGGGCAAATCGGTACGTCAGCCCGGAGGTCAGGCTGGTAAGCATGATCTCTTGATCCAGCAGCGTGGTCGGATTGGCAGTCGGGCCGCTGTTGTCGGTGCCATAAATATCACCTGTCATGCCCGTCGCAATCCACATTGGGTTTTGCCAAGCCGTAGAACCGGTCAGGCAGCCAGTCGTCGGATAGCCAAAGGCAGGAGAACTGGACTCACCCACCAAATTCTGGATGGCCCCCGTATTCAGGTCAGCGACGATGACATTGCCATTACCCCCCGTGGCGCGGTTGAACTGCGAGCCGACCAGCATGTCATGGCCTGCGGCATTCATGGCCGTGTCGCAATGTTCATACGCATCGAAATTGACGGTTCGAACGTATTTGCCGTTGATGTCGAGAATGAACACACGCCCGGTCTGGCTATTCTGCGAGGCCGGATCGGGCGCCACCCAGCCCTGCCCCGACAGCAGGGGAAACGGCGTCGTGCCACGCGCCTGCCCTTGCGCCACATACTGGGTGTCGTAGAACACCATTTTCTGGGTCGTTTGGTTGAAACCGAACACATTCAAAGCAAGCTGGCCATTGATATTCGGGATGCCACCCGCACCCAGTCCCCAAATGCGCTCGCCCTTTGCGTTGATGCCTAGCGCGAACGGGTAACCGCAGCGTACCGGGCCGGTGCGCGGCCAGCCCGCTGGCAGATTATCCAGAAAGCTGTACTCCACCGTCTTGACACCCGTCTCTACGTTGATCGCGGTGAGGTCGGCATGCATAGTGCTACCGACTGAATGGTTATCGATGTAATAGAGCGTAGCCGGATCCTGGTGATCCCAATAAAACTGCTCAACATCTCCGGGATTGATGTCTATAAATTTGATAAACGCATAGGTCGTGCCGTTATACATGGCCCAACCTTGCTGACCTCCTGACTGCATGGTCGAACCGGGCACATACAGAATGAAGCGCGTCTCGTCGCTGTTCCAGGCCATGGCCGTAGGGTAGGCCGGCGCGGCGCAGAGGTTTTTGAAATCAGAAACGCAATCAGTGATTCGCGTAATCCGTGAACCGAAATCCGGATCCATCACAGTCTGCCCCTTTGCTGGCTTGGCGAGCTTGCTGTAGGGCATACGCTTCAGACCGTAATTCTGAAGCCCGGCCGACAAATCAACGCCGGCTACAACAGGCACAGGACTCAAGCCCGCTGTAGGAATGCCTCCGGAATTTTGAACAGACGCAGATCCCCCGCCTCCACCGCAGGCGGACAAAGCACCAACAGCAGGAAGGGAAAGTAAAGATTTCTGAATGAATCGACGACGGGAAGGCAACATTTTCAATCTCCCAAAAAAACCGAATACGGATCAAAATCCTCGCGGCAGCAACACTTCAACACACCGATCAGGGGGCATTGTCAGAGCGCTCAGATGCACCAGAGCCGTGCAGGATGGCAGGACGGGTCAAACGCAAGCCAAGAAGAAAATCTTTGGCCGGCGCCTCCCAGTAGTGATAAATAGCTAGAGAAATCAGAATCAGAACGCCCACTAACGTCGGCGCAAGCAGCACGCTGAGCAGCGGATATTCTGTACCGAATGCATTGCGTGCAATATCGAGAATGGCGACTCCGATGTATTGGTGCAGCAAATATAGACTGTAACTGGCAACCCCAATAGCAGCGAGCGGCGGATAGCCCAGCCAAGCGACCCAGGCGGGGCGTTTCATCATCGCCAAAAAAACAAAAAAACTAAATGCAAGAGCAAGATAAGGCGCGATGGTTCCGACATGCGTCCCCAACCTGAGCACCGCAATGGCGACAACCGACTCAACTAGTAACACCCAGGCCATTCGGCTGCTGGCATCTGCGTAAAGTGCATAAAACCCAATGCCAGCCACAAACCAAGGCAACGCGCCAATAACAAAAATAAAATCGATTGCCCAGAGATGATGGAAATCTAGCGCCCGGGCCAGCGCATAAAATATCACCAAGCCGCCAAACGCCAACGCCACAGACCTAAAGAACAACCGAGAACCTACCAAAAAATAAATGACGCTGATCCAAAAATAAAACTTGACCTCGACAAAGAGAGACCAATATGCCCCATCAACCGCCTTGAATGGCACACCAAAAATCTTACTCCATATGATCGGATCACTGAATGTCAGGCTCGGAATGAAATCTCTGATCTGAGGAATAAAAATATTTTGCGGCAGTAAATTCAGAATGAAAAAAGACAATACTGAACAAATCAACATGGTTGGAAACAGACGCGCAAACCGCTTCCAGAAAAAATGACCTATCGTGCGACACCTGAATAGAGTCATGCTGATCACAAATCCCGATATCACAAAAAAAATCTGAACCCCTAGATCGCCATACTCAAATAACCAGAAATGCGCACCCAAACCCCCATAGGGGTAGAAATTATCTGAAGCGACAGGCGGTGTCCACCTGACGAAATAGTGATACCCCATCACCAATAGAATGGCTATGGCCCTTAAACCATCCAATACCTTGAGGCGATGCCGTTCTTCCATTTGT
>NZ_JBYCKI010000308.1:0-2108 GCF_057473305.1 Thiomonas sp. TH-17 | reverse complement strand
CGAGGCCGTCGGCGTCGAGCCGGGCCTGCAAGCGGCCGATGGCCTCGAACGAACCGGCCACCACGCTGGCCTGCGGACCGTTTTCGCCGGCGAGGTCAAGATCGTCCGTGAGATAGGGCTGCAGCGCGCTGGCCGAGAGCCGAACCGACAGCATGGCGCCTGGCGGCTGGGCCTGCATGAGCTGACCGCGCAAGGCCACCAGGGCGGCCGCGTCTTCGAGCGAGAACACCCCCGCCAGCACGGCGGCGACGAACTCGCCCACGGAGTGGCCGATGAGTACGCTGGGCTCCACTCCGCGCTGCAACCACCATTGCGCCAGGGCGTATTCGATGCAGAAGGTGGCGGGCTGGGTGACGGCGGTGGGCTGCAGCGCGGCCGCATCGCCGCCGAACAGCAGCGCCTTGAGGTCGAACTTGGTGTGCGGCGCAAACGCGGCAAGGGCGGCGTCGAGCGCGTCGTGAAACTCGGGCAGTGCGTCGTAAAGGCCACTGCCCATCGCCGCGTATTGCGCGCCCTGACCGGGAAACAGCAGGGCCAGAGGCGGCGGCGCGGCGGGCGCTTTGCGCTGCGCGCGCAGTGGGGACTGGGAGCGCCCCCGGGGCTGGACTGCGTCCAGCCTGCCCCCCGAGGGGGACAAGGAAACTTGGGGCGGCCCTGCGTTTCCTTGCGCATCACGCAGGGCGCGTGCGGCGTCGGTCGCATCGTCGGCCACCACGATCAGACGGTGGGCAAAAGTCTTGCGGCCCACACGCAGGGTGTAGGCGCAATCGCCCAGCGGGGTGGCGGGCAGAGTGGCGACATGGTTGGCGAGTTGCTCGGCGGAGGCGGCGAGGGCGCCTTCGCTGCGAGCGGACAGGCGCAGGATGAACGGCCCTTGTGCGGGGCTGCTGGGCGCGCGCAGGGGCGCTTCTTCCAGAATGGCGTGGGCGTTGGTGCCGCCGACACCCGAACTGTTGACTCCGGCCAGACGCGGCTGCGCGCCGCGTGGCCACGGCGTGAGGCGGTCGTTGACGATGAAGGGCGAGTCTTCCAGCCCCAGTTTGGGGTTGGGCGTGTGGAAATGCAGGGTGGCCGGGATGCGCTCGTGCTGCAGCGACAGCGCGGTCTTGATGACCCCGGTGGCGCCGGCGGCGATGACGGTATGGCCGACATTGCTTTTTCCGGAGCCGATACGACAGAACTGCGTGCGCTTGGTGGACTGGCGGAAGGCCCGGGTGAGGGCCTGCACCTCCACCGGGTCGCCCAGCGGGGTGGCCGTGCCGTGCGTCTCGATGTAGCTGATGTCTTCGGGCCGCACGTTGGCAGCGGCCAGCGCGGAAGCGGCCACTGCAGCCTGCCCATCCACGCTGGGCGCGGTGAAGCTGGCCTTGCCGCCGCCGTCATTGTTGATGGCGACGCTGCGGATCAGGGCGTGGATGGTGTCGCCATCGGCCAGGGCTGCGCTCAGGGGTTTGAGCAGCACCACGGCAGCGCCGTCGGAAAACACGGTGCCCTGCGCCTGCGCGTCGAAGGTGCGGGTGTGGCCATCGGGCGAGAGCATCGAGCCCTCTTGGTAGAGATAGCCGCTGTTTGGCGGGCAGGTGATTGAGCTGCCGCCGGCAAGCGCCATGCCGCACTGCCCGCTGTGCAGGCTGTCCACCGCCTGGCCGATGGCCACCAGCGAGGTGGAGCAGCCGGTATGCACGCTGACCGCCGGGCCGGTGAGGTCGAGCCGGTTGGCGGTGCGGGTGGCGATGTAGTCCTTCTCGTTGGCGAGCATGACCTGGAACTCGCCCAGGCGTTGCACCTTGTCGGGGTGGGCGCTGACATGCCGCTGAAAATAGGTGGCGTTGTACATGCCGGCAAACACGCCCACGGGCGTGGCGGTCTGGCCCGGCACATGGCCCGCGCGTTCCATGCATTCCCAGCACAGCTCGAGGAACACGCGCTGCTGCGGGTCCATCAGCTCGGCTTCGAGCGGGCTGATGCCGAAGAAGGCGGCATCGAAATCGGCCACGCCCTGCAGCACGCCGCGCGCGGCGACGTAGGCCGGATCGGCGCGCATCGCGGCGGGAATGGCGGGGTCGAGTTCGTCGGGGCGGAAAAAGCGGATGCCCTCGCGGCCTTCG
>NZ_JBYCKI010000307.1:0-33532 GCF_057473305.1 Thiomonas sp. TH-17 | reverse complement strand
GTCGGAGTGGGTGTCGGAGTGGGTGTCGGAGTGGGTGTCGGAGTGGGTGTCGGAGTGGGTGTCGCAGTGGGTGTCGGAGCGGGTGTCGGAGTGGGCGTCGGGGTGGGCTCCTGCGGTGCGTTATTCGCACTGCCGCCGGTGATCGTGGGCTGCGGACTGGCGATCGCCGCCGTGCCAGGCCCTGCAGTCGCACTATTGGCGGCGGCAAGATCCGTCGTGCCACCGCCACCGCAGCCTGCAAGAGTCACCGAAGCCACTAGGGCAAGAGTTCCCGCTTTTAAAAAGAATGAATTCATGACGACTTCCTCACTATGACGCCAGCCGTGCACCCATTGCGACCACACGACCAAGACTCTCTATCTAGATGAGACTGCTTCGACCCATGACACTCGAAACCGCCCCGCAATACAACGCAAAACAAAGGCACTTTTTGTTACAGAAAGGGCGCACTAAAACCCTCGCCTCAAGCCTTCAACACCATACCCCCCTCGACGAAGTCTAGGCCTGCGACTCCGCAGACCCCAAAATATGCTCGTTAAGGTGAACGAATTGTCGAGTTTTCCCTAAGTCGAATCGATCAGCGCTCTCTGACTTGCGTATCAGAATTTGCTGGTTTTTTTGTCAGAATTTTCTGATAACCTTGGACTGCCTCTCCACAAACACGTTTAATTCACTAGTCGCGACCAGATTCCACAACCTGAATGCTGTGATCTCGCACTATTTTTGAACCATTGCATCTCGCACCGACCTCATGTTGCTACAGCGCCACACTCGTGAAACACCCGATCGCCTGGCCGCCCTGGCAGGCGATGCCGATCTGACGCACGGTGCAACGCAGGCGCCGGAGGGATTCACAGACCTGCCTGCGCTTGTTGACCAGCTCCCGGGTTTTGTGTTCCGCCTGCGCCATGACGGCGGGCAACTGCGGTTCGATTTTGCGAGCGCCTGTTGCCTGCCGGTTTGTGGCGTTCAAGCCACTGATTTGCAGCACTCCGCGCAGCACCTTCTGGACCAGATCGACCCCTTGGATCTCGCACCGTTTCATGCGGCGTTGCAGGCCAGCGTTGCCTCCGGTTTCTGGAACTGGGAAGGGCGGCTGCATACGCCGCACGGGCTCAAGTGGGTGAATGTGCGGGCGCGCACGCGCAGCGTCGACGCCCTCGCGGCCGAATCCACCGGCATCATGCTCAACGTCACGCAGAGTCATCTGCGCGAATCGCAGTTGCTCAATCTCTCCAGCGACCTGCGGCAGATCGCCTCGCATCTGGAGTCGGTGCGCGAGGCGGAGCGGGCCCGCATGGCACGCGACCTGCATGACGATCTGGGTCAGGTGCTCACGGCCTTGCAGATGGATGTGGCGCTGCTGCGCAAGCAGTTTGGCGCCGCGCAGGCGCCGGAGCTGTTTGACAACGTCGACAAGCTCATTCGCGCCGCGGCCGAGGCCGGGCGGCGGGTTGCGTCGGAATTGCGGCCCAGCGTGCTCGACCTGGGGCTGAAGGCCGCGCTGCGCTGGATGTCCGAGCAATACGCCAAGCGCTACGACATTCGGGTGTCAACCGAGCTGAGCTACAAAAGCGAGGTCGGCGAACTGATCGCCACGGAGCTGTTCCGCATCGCTCAGGAGGGCTTGACGAACGTGGTGCGCCATGCGCGGGCGCGTCAGGCCTGGGTACGCTGCGTCGATGTGGAGGCCCATCAGATCTGCATTTCAGTCGAGGATGACGGTATCGGCTACACGCAGCAAGAGCCCCCGGCCAGCCGCCCTTCGCTAGGCCTGCGGGGCATGCGCGAACGCGCCGCAGTCTTCGGCGGCAGCTTTCAGCTCGACCAGTCGCCGCGGGGCGGTGTGCGCGTGCAGGTGTGCATGCCGCTGGGGCCTACGCTGTTGAGTGATGACGCGGGCGCGGCCCAAGCCCATCGATCCGCAGGAGACGCCCTTGGATGAGTTGCGCGTGCTCATCATCGACGACCATGCGCTGCTGGGCGAGAGTCTGGCGCGCTTTCTCGGCTCGAACGACATGCAGGCGGTCTGGTGCGGCGATCTCGTCCGCGCCATGCAATCCATCCGCGATCAGTCGTGGAGCGTGGTGCTGCTTGATCTGTCCATGCCCCAGGGCAACGGGCTCGATCTGCTCAAGCGCATCAAACTCATGCATCCCGAACTGCCGGTGCTGATTCTGAGCATGCATCCCGAGCAGCAGTTTGCGCTGCGCGCGCTGCGCGGCGGCGCGGCAGGCTATCTGACCAAGGGTTGCAGCCCCGACGTGCTGGTCGAGGCCATTCAAAAGGTCGTGCACGGCGGGCGTTACCTCACCCCCGGCGTGGCGGAGCAGTTGGCCAACTATATGAACGAGGGCGAGGCGGCGGAAGAACCCCACGCCCGTCTTTCCGACCGGGAGATGCAGGTGTTCATGCGGCTGGTCGAGGGCAAATCGGTCAATCAGGTCGCCGACGAATTACACATCAGCTGCAAGACGGTGAGCACGCACAAGACGCGGCTGATGCACAAACTCGCCCTCGACAACGACGCCGATCTGGTGCGCTACGCCATGCATCAGGGCATCGTGCGCTGAACCGCGGCCAGACATAAAGCGCCGCGGTTTTTATACTGCCGCTGATGCACACTCCCTACTCGCCTGACCGCGCGGTTCAACTCGCGCGCGATACCCTGGATATCGAAGCCCGCGCCCTGCTTTCCCTGCGCGAGCGCCTGGCCGCCCCGCCGCTGTCGAGCGCGTTTGCGCAGGCGGTGGAGTGCATTTTGCGCAGCGGTGGCCGCGTGGTGGTGTCGGGCATGGGCAAGTCGGGGCATGTGGGCCGCAAAATCGCGGCCACCTTCGCCTCCACCGGCACACCGGCCTATTTCGTGCACCCGGCCGAAGCCAGTCACGGCGATCTCGGCATGGTGACGCGCGACGATGTGTTCCTCGCCCTGTCCAACTCCGGCGAAACGGAAGAACTCACCCGCATCGTGCCGCAGGTCAAGCGTCTGGGCGCCACCCTCATCAGCATGACCGGCCGCACCGATTCCACCCTGGCGCGGCATGCCGACATCCTGCTCGATTGCGCGGTCGAACAAGAAGCCTGCCCGCTCAACCTCGCGCCCACCGCCAGCACCACCGCCCAGCTTGCCCTGGGCGACGCCCTGGCCGTCGCCCTGCTCGACGCCCGCGGCTTCGGCCCCGAAGATTTCGCCCGCACCCATCCCGGCGGCAGTCTGGGGCGCAAACTGCTCACCCATGTACGCGATGTGATGCGCAGCGGGCAGGCCGTGCCCAGCGTGACGGAAGAGGCGCCGTTCACCGCCGCGCTGATGGAAATCACCCGCAAGGGCCTGGGCATGACCGCCGTGGTCGATGCGCGCGGCGTGCTGGCGGGCATCATCACCGACGGCGATCTGCGACGCCTGATCGAGAAGGGCGCCAACCTCAACACCCTGCAAGCGCAGCAGGCCATGCACCCGCAGCCGCACACCATCGGCCCGGACGCGCTCGCCGTCGAAGCGGTGCAACTCATGGAGCAATACCGCATCAACCAATTGCTCGTCGCCGATGCGCAAGGCAAGCCCGTCGGCGCGCTGAACATGCACGACCTGTTCGCTGCCAAAGTGATCTGAGAGGGTGTGAACAAATCCGCCATGAACCCGCATATCGAAGCCACACCCCGTGACGCCACACCCCGCCTCGCCTTTGAGCCCGAACTCATACTCGCCGCGCTCGATGTGCGGCTGCTGCTGCTCGACGTGGATGGCGTGCTCACCCCCGGCGACCTGCTCTATGGCGCGCAGGGCGAAGAACTCAAGCGTTTTTCCACCCTCGATGGTCACGGTCTCAAGCTGCTGATGAGCGCTGGCATCGAGCCCGTCGTCATTTCCGGGCGCGACAGTCCCGCGCTGCGCGCGCGCATCGCCGAACTCGGCCTGCAACACAGCGTGCTGGGCAGCGGCGCCAAGCTGCCCGCCGCCCAGAGCCTGCTCGACCAGCTTGAGCTGAGCTGGGAGCAAGTGGCCATCATCGGCGACGACTGGCCCGATCTCGCCCTGATCGCCCGGGCGGGTTTCAGCGCCGCGCCGCCGCAAAGCCACGCCGAGGTGCTGGCCCGGGTGAGCCACATCACCCGCGCCCCCGCCGGGCTCGGCGCGGTGCGCGAAGTCTGCGATCTGCTGCTGATGGCCCGCGGCGCCTACGCCGCCCTGCTGCGGGATGCACTCGACGGCAAGCCGCACACCCCGTCGCCTGGCAGCACCAAGGCCGGTCGGCCCCACGATGCCATCAGCGGCACCCTGGCCGAGCCCGGCGCCGTGCTGCCTAGTGCGCGTTGAAGCCCCCGACGACATGGGAATGAATCCGCGCCAGTTCTGGCTCCGCCTCAGCGCCTGGACGCCCGTGCTGCTGCTGGCGCTTGCCGCCGCGTTCAGCTGGTGGGTGGCCCAGGTGGTGATGCGCGCCGAGCAAAACCCCCGAATCGGCGCGGCGCATTCCGACCTGCCCGACTACCTGCTGCGCGGATTTTCTGCGGCGAGCTACAACGCCCAGGGCCAGCTCAGCGCCGTATTGCGCGGCACGCAGATGGTGCACCTGCCCGCCTCCGACACTTTCGACATCACGGCGCCGCAACTGCGCGCGGTCAACCCCCAGGGCATCGTCACCACGGCCAGCGCGCTGCGCGGCCTGTCCAACAAAGACGGCAGCAATGTGCAACTGCTCGGCCAGGCCGTGGTGGAGCGCAGCGGCGTGCCCCATCAGGCCCCGCTGATCGTGCGCAGCGAGTTCCTCAACCTCTTTCCCAATCAGCAAATCGTGCAGTCGAACCGGCCCACGGTGGTGCAGCAGGGGCAAACCGTTTTTTCCGGCAATGCGGTGGATTTCAACGGCATCGCGGGCACATCATCGCTGCAGGGGCGGGTGAAGGCCGTCATCGTTCCGGGCCAGCCCACGCCGGGAGCCACGCCATGACGGCCGCATCGCCCGCACCCATCGTGCTGCTCACCGGCGCGTCCAGCGGCATCGGCGCAGCGCTGGCAGCGGCTTATGCCGCACGCGGCTGGCGGCTGGTGTTGATCGCCCGCCGCGCCGAGTTGCTGGAGCAAGTCGCACGCGATGCCCACCTCGACCCTGCCGACTCCGCCCGCGTGCGGCTCATCGCCGCCGACGTGCGCGACACCGACCGCCTGCGCTCTGAGGCCGATGCGCTGCTGCGCGAATGGGGCTGCCCGCAGGTGGTCATTGCCAACGCGGGCATCAGCCACGGCGTCGATCTGTCGCAAGCCGACGATCTCGACGTCGCCATCGACATCATGGACATCAACTGGGCCGCCGCGCTCGCCACCCTGGCGCCCTTCATCGCGCCGATGCGCGCGCGCGGCAGCGGCGCTTTGGTGGGCATCGCCAGCGTGGCCGGGGTGCGCGGCCTGCCCTGCCACGCCGCCTATTGCGCCAGCAAGGCCGCTCTCATCCGCTCGCTCGAAAGCCTGCGGGTGGAACTGCGGCCCAGCGGCGTGAAAGTCGTCACCCTCAGCCCCGGCTATATCGAAACGCCCATGACGGCGGGCAATCGCTTTCGCATGCCCTTTCTCATTTCACCCGCCCAGTTCGCGCGCCACGCCCTGCCCGCCATCGACGCGGGCCGCGCCTACGTCACCATTCCGTGGCAGATGGGTTGGCTGGGCAAATTCCTGCACATCGTGCCGCGCGCCGTGTTCGACCATTACGCCGGGCGCTACGGCCGCAAGGCCCGCAAGGACGACTGCGAACCCTGCCAGGCGATGACCCGGCGCAACCGCATGCGCCATCGCAGATAGCCAGACGCTCAGGAATTCAGCCCTTGGCCGCCAGCAGCGACGCTTCGAGGATGTCGAGCGCCTCCGCGAACACGGCGTCTGAAATCGTCAGCGGGAACAGGAAGCGCACCACGTTGTAGTCCACGCCACAGGTCAGCAGGATGAGGCCGCGCTTGAGCGCCTCGGCCTGCACGGCCTTGGTATAGGCCGCGTCGGGGTTGCCAGAGACAGGATCGTTGAACTGCACAGCCACCATCGCGCCCAGGCCGCGCACATCGCTGATCTGTGGCACTTGCGCGCGCAAACCTTCGAGTCGGGCCTTGAGCTGGTCGCCCAGTTTCTGGCCGCGCGCCGGGAGTTGCTCGTCGTGCATCACGTCGATCACAGCGTGCGCGGCGGCCACCGCCATCGGGTTGCCCGCGTAGGTGCCGCCCAGCCCGCCGGGGGCCGGGGCGTCCATGATCTCGGCGCGACCCGTTACAGCCGACAACGGCATGCCCGAGGCCAGCGATTTGGCGATGGTCATCAGATCGGGCAGCACGCCGGTCTGCTCATAGAAATGTTCCATGGCGAACAGCTTGCCGGTGCGGCCGAACCCCGTCTGCACCTCGTCGGCGATGAGCACGATGCCGTGCTCATCGCACAGTTCGCGCAGCCACTTCAGCGCCTCCAGAGAAATGACGTTGAAGCCGCCCTCGCCCTGAATGGGTTCGAAGATGATGGCGGCCACGCGCGAAGGCTCGATGTCGGCCTTGAAAAGATGCTCCACCGCCTTCTTCACCTCGACCAGCGGCACGCCTTCAGCCGGGAAGGGCGCGTGATAGATCTCCGGCGGAAAGGGACCGAATCCGGCCTTGTAGGGCTGCACCTTGCCGGTGAGCGACACGGCAAACAGGCTGCGGCCATGAAAGGCGCCGCCGAACGCGATCACGCCGCCGCGCTTGGTGTGGGCGCGGGCGATCTTGACGGCATTCTCCACGGCCTCCGCGCCGGTGGAGAACAGCGCGGTCTTCTTGGCGTGGGTGCCGGGGGTAAGAGTGTTGAGCTGCTCGGCCAGGGCCACATAGCTCTCGTAAGGGACGACCTGGTAGCAGGTGTGGGTGAAGTGCTGCAGTTGCTCCTGCAGCGCGGCGACGATCTTGGGATGACGGTGGCCGACATTCATCACCGCGATGCCACCGGCGAAGTCGATGTAGCGCTGGCCTTCGACGTCCCACAGCTCGGCGCCCTCGGCGCGGTCGGCGTAGAAGCTGGCCATCACGCCCACGCCGCGGGGCGTTGCAGCGGCGCGGCGCGCCTGGAGTTGTTCGTTCAGTGAGTGGTTCATGGTGTGTCCTTTTCAAAAACTGTCCGGGGTCAGGCCGGATCGATGCGCATCCAGGTGGTCTTGAGCTCGGTGTACTTGTCGAAGGCGTGCAGCGACTTGTCGCGGCCGTTGCCCGACTGCTTCACGCCGCCGAAGGGCACGGTGATGTCGTCCTCGTCGTACTGGTTGACATGCACGGTGCCCGCCTGCAGCGCGCGCGACACGCGCACTGCGCGGTCGATGTTGCGCGACCACACGCCGGCGTGCAGGCCGTAAGCGCTGTCGTTGGCAATCGCCACGGCTTCGGCTTCGGTCTTGAAGCGGATGACCGCCAGCACCGGGCCGAAGATTTCTTCCTGCGCGATTTTCATGCTGTTTTTCACGCCGTCGAACACCGTCGGGGCGACGTACTGCCCGCCGGTCTCCTGCAGCGCCCGGCAGCCGCCGGCCACGCAGCGCGCGCCCTCGTCCACGCCCGACTGGATATAGCCGAGCACGGTCTGCGTCTGGGTTTCATCGACCAGCGCGCCGAGCACGGTACTGGCATCCAGCGGGTCGGCCGGGTGGTATTGCGGGGTCAGCGCAGCAAGCTTCTCGACAAACGCATCGGCGATGTTGTCCTGCACCAGCAGGCGCGAGGGCGCGTTGCAGCTCTCACCCTGGTTGTAGAACATGCTGCCGATGGCCGTGGCTGCGGCGCGGTCTAGATCGTCGAAGTCGGCGAAGACGATGTTGGCCGACTTGCCGCCGAGTTCGTTGTACACGCGCTTCAAGTTGCTGCGGCTGGAATAGTCGAGCATGCGGCGGCCGGTGCGGGTGGAGCCGGTAAAGCCGATGGCGTCCACGTCCATGTGCAGCGCCAGCGCTTCACCGGCCTCATGCCCGAAGCCCGGCACCACGTTGAACACGCCCTCAGGCAGCCCGGCCTCTAGCGCCAGTTCAGCCAGGCGCAGCGCGGTGAGCGGCGATTTTTCGGAGGGCTTGAGCACCACGCTGTTGCCCGCGGCCAGCGCCGGGCCCAGCTTCCACGAGGCCATCAGCATGGGGTAGTTCCACGGCACGATGGCGCCGACCACGCCCATGGCCTGGCGCGTGATGAGCGCCAGCGCGTTGTCACCGGTGGGGGCGATTTCGTCGTAGATCTTGTCCACCGCCTCGCCGTACCACTGGATGCAGCGGGACGCGGCCACCACATCGGTGGACAGACTGTTCTTGATCGGCTTGCCCATGTCGAGGGTTTCGAGCAGCGCGAGTTCGTCGCGCGCGGCGCGCAATTGTTCGGCGAAGGCCACCATGATCTTCTTGCGCGCAGCGGGCGGCTGGCCGGCCCAGCGGCGGTCATTGAAAGCAGCGCGGGCGCTCGCAACGGCGCGGTCAACGTCCGCCGCTTTGCCGCGGGCGACGCGGGCAATCACCTTGCCGTCAACGGGCGAGATGCAGTCGAACAGACTGCCGTCGGTTGCGCCCCAACGGCGGCCGTCGATCACCATGCGGCCGTCGATGCCTCGCTTGAGCAGGTCTTCGGCACGCTGGTGCCAGATGCGATTGAAGTTCTCGGTCATGCGAATCTCCTTGGGTAATGTTTAGTTGTTTTTGAGCGCCATGATGGCGTAATGCTTGCGTACCCGGGTATGGTTTTCCCAGATTCCGGTGAAACCGCCGGGCACGACGAAGGCGTCACCTGCGCGAAATTCCTGCGCCGCGCCGTCGTCGGCGGTGAGCGTCATATGCCCTTCGAGCAGCACGCAGAACTCTTCTTCATGCGGGTCGTAGCGCACCCGCCAAGCGCCGGGCTCGCCCTGCCATATGCCTGCGGAGAACTGACCGGTGCCGTCGGTGTAGTGATTCCAGGCCCGTTGCTGCGGGTCGCCGCGCAGCACTCGGTCGGGCGCTGGGGCGAAAGCGTCGGGCTGCACCCCGTTCGTTGTGAAGGCGATGGGGTGGCGCATGGTGGAGTAGGTAAAAGCTAAGAGGCGGCGGGCAAGACACCCGCCGCAGAAGGACTGATCAGAAGCTCACGACCACCGAGGCTGCAAGGAGATTGTTGTCCTTTTTGTAGCTGCCATCCGACACGTTGTAGAAGGTAGCGAGGCTGGAGCGGTCATAGCGGTACTCCATTTTCAACGTGGTCGACTCTGTCAGCAGATAGTTCCAGCCCACGGTAAGGGCGTAGCGGTTGGCACCCTTGTTGGGGTCGACGATAGCCCAGTTGCCCGATCCGTCGTTGACGTAGCCTGGGCCAAAGCCGTTGACGCCATTGAACGTCTGCCCGGGGCCACCGCTGCTGGAGTTCATGTAGCCGCCGACCAGACCGCCGCCGTTGTGCGAGTTGTTCAAATAGTCAGCGCGCACCAAGCCGAGGAAGCGCGGGGTGAAGTTGTAGGTCAGCAGCCCCGACAGGCCCCACCAGCGTGCCTTGCCGTTGTTGTAAGCGGCCTGGGCTTGCTGGCCGAAGCTCGCCTGGCCGTAATAGCCCCAGTTGCCCTGATTCAGGTAGCCGTCCACTTCAAACATCTGGGCCGTTGTCGTTCCAGTCAATGACACTGGCGTGGTGCCATCGGCCAAGTCCACATTCGAATTTGGCAGCTTGCCGACCAAGCCCCAGAAGCCCACACCCGCGCTGTCGTAACCCGGAATGCTGTAGTCCGCCCGGAACACCAGCGCCGGCGCCCGGCCACCGTCCCCGCCGTAGTAATAACGCGGCGAGTTGACGTTGGCGATCATGCTCTTCCATTCCCAATCGCCCACGGTCTGGTCAATGCCAACGCCGGTATAGGCAGTGAGCTCGGCAAAATCGAACAGTAAGTTATGGGTGATAGTTTTGGTCTGGTTGTCCCAGGTGTATTCATAGCCTTCCCAGTCAGGGATCTGGCCGGCGATGATCTTGGTGTCGTTGTTCACCGGAATGGACACCGAGGCTTCGTGAATGATGGAGTTGCCATTCATGTTGACTCCAGCGCCACGGTCAGGCGCCAGGGTCAGGTTCCAGCCCACGCCTCCCGCGGTCTTTTTCTGGAACTGGATATAGGCGCCGCCAAAATACGAGTTGTCGTAGTTGTAGAGCGAGTAGGCACTCGGATCGCCATTGGACCGGTTCAGGAACACGAATGAACTGGACTGCTGATCCTGGTTGTAGACATAGGCCGGGGCGATCATGCCGCTGATCTTCAATCCCTTGAAACCAGACGACTCGGTTTCCTCCTTGATGCCCGACACCTGCACATCCGCATGGTTGGCCACCTTTGAGGCTTCGTCAGTGGCTTTCTGGTTGTCGGTGATCTGGGTTTGCTGCGCCTTGACCTGCGCTTCGAGTTGCTGCACCTTGGCCTTGAGCGCTTGCAACTCGTTGAGGATGTCGGCGTTGGTGTCGGCATGTGCCAGTGGGGCCAGCCCCAGGCTGGCCGCCAGCACGGTGAGTTTGAACTTGTTCATCAATGTGTCCTCCAGGTGTTTTTAGGTGTTGACAGGGTGCTGCACTTGCTCAGAAAACCGTTCATCCGGCGACGGTTCATCGCCCCTCGGCGGTCATCAATCCGACGCCGAATTCTTTTTCTTGATGTGGCTCGGCATCCAGGCGCAAGGCCTGCGCGGCCTGTTTGGCGCGCAGACGTTCACGTCGCGCCATGAGCAGGCTGCTCACCGCCACCGCAATGATGACCAGGTAAACGGTGATGGCGCCCACCACGTTGATGGTCGGACTCAGCCCCAGCCGGGCGCGCGAGAAGATCACCACCGGCAGCGTGGTCGCGCCGGGCCCGGAGAGGAAAGCCGAGATCACCACTTCATCGAGCGACAGCGAGAACGCCAGCAACCAGGCCGACACCAGGGCCTGCGAAATGGACGGCAGGGTGACCAGCATGAACACCTGGAAGGGGCGGGCGCCCAGATCCATGGCGGCTTCCTCGATCGACCGATCCATTTCCTTGAGCCGCGACTGGATCACCACGGCGGCATAGGAAATGGCCATGACGGTATGGCCGATGAAGATGGTGAAAAACCCCTTCTGCGGAAACCCCATGGCCTTCTGCACCGTCACGAAAAACAGCAGCAGCGCCAGCGCGATGACCACGGTGGGCATGACCAGCGGGATGTTGATCATGAAGTTGAGCAGGCTCTTGCCTGCGAAGTGGCGATAGCGCACCAGGGCAAATGCCGCCAATGTACCCAGCAGCACCGAAGTTGTAGCCGTCGCCAGCGCCACTTTGAGCGACAGAATCAAGCCGCTGATAACTTCATGGTCATGCACCACCGCGCCGTACCACTTGAAGGTCCAGCCGCCCCAGATGGTGACCATGCGCGAATCGTTGAACGAATACACCACCAGCACCACAATGGGCAGGTAGAGAAACAGATAGACCAGGATCATCCAGGTCAGGGGCAGCACGGCGGTTTTTTTCATCGCGCGCCCTCCAGGCTCTTGGTCTGGTATTTGTTGAACACCGCAATCGGCAGCAGGATGAGCACGATCATCACAATGGCCACTGCGGAGGCGCGCTGCCAGTCGAGGTTGAGGAAGAACTCATTCCACATCACCCGGCCGATATTGAGCGTGGACGGCCCCGCAAGCAGTTCGGGAATGACGTACTCGCCCACCGCCGGAATGAACACCAGCAGGCTGCCGGCAATGATGCCCGACTTGGACAGCGGCACGGTGACCAGCCAGAAAGTCTTGAACGGCGTGGAGCCCAGATCCGCTGCGGCCTCCACCAGCCGGTGGTCCATCTTCACCAGCGTGGCGTAGAGCGGCAGGATCATGAACGGGATGTAGCCATACACCATGCCCACCATGAACGAAAACTCAGTGAACATCATGCGCAGCGGGGTGTGGATGATGCCGACCCACATCAGGAACTGGTTGACCAGGCCGTTGACGTCAAGCAGATTCTTCCAGGCGTAGATGCGGATGAGAAACGAGGTCCAGAACGGCAGCATCACCAGCATCAGCAGGGCTGGCCGCACCGTGGGCTTGGCACGGGCGATGAAGTAGGAAAACGGATAGCCGATCACCAGGCACAGCACTGTGGTCATCAAGGCGTACCACAGCGACGACAGGTAGGTGATGATGTAGAGGCTGTCGCGCACCAGCGCCAGGTAGGGCGAGAAGTGAATGTTGACCTGCAGCGCATCATGCACATAGGTGACGATCGGATCGAAGCCGATACCCAGCGCATCGCTTCCCGACACGCTGATCTTGAGCAGAATAAAAAAAGGCGCCAGCAGAAAGGCCAGCAGCCAGATCTGCGGAATGCCGATAACGATCTTGCGGCCCCAGTTGAAGGGCTTGCGCACTTTGCGCGGGGTGGAGGTGTCGCTGGTTGTTGGCATGATGCGTTGGCGCTGCGTCTCAATCCACGATGACCACAGGAGCACTCGCATCCCAATGCGCGGTGACCACCGCCCCCACCGCAAACGGATCGGCATGGCGATCGGCGTTGGAGACGGTGACGCGAATGCGCCGCTGACTCGGCAGCAGCAGCTCATAGGCGGTGTAACTGCCCATATACGAACGCCCAGACACTGTGCCCAGGAGGGCGTTGTTGGGGTGACTCTGGTGCCCCTCGGTCAGGGTCATTTTTTCCGGACGCAAGGCGATCCCCAGTTCCATGTTGAGCGTGCCGCTGATGCCGTGGCCGATGTGGAACAACGCATCATCGGTCTGCACTTCGCAATGGTCATGCTCGTCGGTGACGAGTCTGCCGTCGAACATATTGACGTTGCCGATGAAGTCGGCAATGAAGCGGGTTTGCGGGTGTTCGTAAATCTCGATAGGGGTGCCGAGCTGAAGAAACTCCCCGTCCTTCATCACCGCGATGCGGTCGGCCATGGTCATGGCCTCTTCCTGATCGTGGGTGACCATCACGCAGGTCACGCCGACCTTGCGCAGAATGTTGACCAGTTCGAGCTGGGTACGCTCGCGCAATTTTTTGTCGAGTGCGGCGAGTGGTTCGTCGAGCAGCAGCAGCTTGGGACGTTTGGCCAGGCTGCGGGCCAGAGCCACGCGCTGTTGCTGACCGCCAGAGAGTTGATGCGGCTTGCGTTTGCCGTAAGCCTTGAGCTGCACAAGGTCGAGCATCTGCTCCACGCGGGCGGCGATGTCGGCCTTGGCCATGCCGTCGCGCTTGAGGCCAAAGGCGATGTTGTCGAACACGGTCAAGTGCGGAAACAGCGCGTAGGACTGGAACATCATGTTGATCGGCCGCTCATAGGGTGGCAGATCGGTGATGTCCTCGCCCTCCAGATAGATGCGGCCGGAGGTCGGCGTCTCGAAGCCCCCGAGCATGCGTAGCAAGGTGGACTTGCCGCAGCCGCTCGATCCGAGCAGCGCAAAAATTTCGCCCTGCTGGATGTCGAGATGAATGTCATTGACCGCGACGACCTCATCGAAGCGACGGGTGATGCCGTCGATGCGCAGGAAGGGTTTTGCAATCGGGGAAGGGGGCGTCACAACGCGAACTCCATCATCGGTCAAACAAGGTTGAGCTGGGGGTTGCCGCGCCCTCCTCAGTCAAAAGGACGGAGAGCGCGGCAACGGGGGTCAGATCACAGGCCGGTCTTGAACTTGGTATACAGACGCGTCACCAGACGACGCTGCTCCGGGGTGTAGACCTTGGGCGGAATCAGCTTGGCCACCATGTCGGGCTTGAGGAACACGAAGTCGTTGTCCTTGATGCTGGCATCCACATAGGGCAGCGACGACGGCACCGGGTTGGCATAGGTCACCGTGTTGGTGTCGGCCGCGGCCACCTTGGGCTCGAGCACGTAGTTCATCCACTTGTAGGCGTTGTCGAGGTTCTTAGCATCCGCCGGAATGGCCATGGTGTCGATGAACACCACAGCGCCGTGCGTGGGCGGGAACACTTCGATGTCCTGCTTGTTTTTTGCAGCCTTGGCGCGTGCCGCGGCAATGCCCATGTCACCCGACCAGCCCAGCGACATGCAGATGGAACCGCCGGCCAGGTCGTTGATGTAGCCCGAGGACGAGAAGATGCTCACGTCCTTGCGCACCTTCTGCACCATGGCGTAGGCCTTCTCGAAGTCGGCCGGGCTCTGGGTGTCTTGCGGAATGCCGAGGTAATTGAACGCCGCCTCCATGATGTCGCCGCCCGAGTCGAGCATAGAGATGCCGCAGGACTTGATCTTGTCTGCGTAGGCGGGGTCAAAAATCAAAGACCAGGGATTGGCCGGCATGGGCGTGGAACCCAGCGCCTTTTTCACCTGGGTGACATTGATGCCCACCGTGGTGTAGCCCCACATCCAGGGGATGAGGTATTTGTTGCCCGGATCAACCGCGGCGAGCTGTTTCATCAGGCCCGGATCGAGGTTTTTGTAGTTGGGGATCTTGGCTTTGTCGAGCGGGTGCAGCAGGCCGCCCTTGATGTCGATGGCCGCCCAGTTCGACGACGGCACCACGATGTCATAGCCCGTGTCACCCGCCACCATTTTGGCGAACAGCGTTTCGTTGGAGTCAAAGGTGTCGTAGCGCACCTTGATGCCGGTGTCCTTCTCGAAACCCGGCACCGTGGTCGGGGCGATGTAGTCGGACCAGTTGTAGATGTTGAGCACGTCGGCGGCTTGGGCCGGAGCGGCGGCGCCCAAGGTCAGCGCCGCGGCGCCCGCCAGGCAGGCCGCCAGCAGCTTGCGGCGGACTGACTTCTTATGCAGTGTGTGTGACATGAAAAACCTCTCAAGTGTGTGTGAAGCCAATTGGAAACAACAGGTGCAGCGGGGTGAAGCTTTGCAATTCCCGTACCAGTATCCCGCAATGGGCCAAAACGGAAATGGCGATTTATACCAAGCCCTGCGCGCGCAGGCCAGCCAGCGTGTCGTCCAGGCTACGGCGAATGCGGCGGATCATCTCGTCGATCTCGGCATGCGTCATGACCAGCGGCGGGGCGATGATCATGCGTTCTTCCACGGCGCGCATCACCACACCATTCTTGAAGCAGTGGTCGCGGCAGATGTAGCCCACGCCCAGATCGGACGGGAACAGCGTCCGGCTGGCCTTGTCTTTGTAGAGCACCAGCCCGGCCACCATGCCCAGAGCATCGACATCGCCCACCAGGGGATGATCGGCCAGGGTGGCGAATTGCGTCTTCAGATAAGGCGCGGTGTCTGTAGCCACACGCTCGACCACGCCTTCGTCACGCAGGGCGTTGACATTGGCGATGGCCACGGCGCAGCAGGTCGGGTGGCCCGAGTAGGTGAAGCCGTGATTGAAGTCGCCGCCCTGCTCGATCAGCACCTTGGCCACCCGGTCGCCCACCAGCACCCCGCCCAGCGGCAGGTAGCCCGAAGTCACGCCCTTGGCGAAGGTGATGAGGTCGGGCTTGGAGTTGATGTGCGGATGCTGGCAGCCGAACCAGGTGCCCAGACGGCCAAAGCCGCAGATGACTTCATCGGAGATCAGCAACAGGCCGTACTTATCGCAGATGCGCTGAATCTCGGGCCAATAGCTGGCCGGCGGAATGATGACGCCGCCCGCGCCCTGCACCGGCTCACCGATGAAGGCGGCCACCTTGTCGGCGCCCAGCTCGAGAATCTTGGCTTCGAGCCAGCCGGCGGCGCGCAGGCCGAAGTCGTGCGCGCTCTCGCCCGGCTGGCCGTGCTGCAGCTGGTAGGGCTGGTCGATGTGGGTGATGCCCGGCAGCGGCAGATCGCCCTGTTCGTGCATGCCGCTCATGCCGCCCAGCGACGCGCCGCCGAGCGTGCTGCCGTGATAGGCGTTGTGGCGGCTGATGATCGTCTTGCGCTGCGGCTGGTCCATCAGATCCCAGTAACGGCGCACGAGACGGATGATGGTGTCGTTGCCTTCGGAGCCCGAGTTGGTGAAGAACACATGGTTGAAGCCGGGCGGCGCCACCTGCGGCAGCAGCGCCGCAAGCTCGGTTGCCGGGGCCGTGGTGGTCTTGAAAAAGGCGTTGTAGAACGGCAGGGTCTGCATTTGGTGGGTGGCGGCGCCCACCAGATCCTGCCGCCCGTAGCCGAGGTTGACGCACCACAAGCCGGACATGCCGTCGATGATTTCGTTGCCCTCCGAGTCCCAGATGCGCACGCCCTCGCCGCGCACGATGACGCGGCTGCCCGCGGCGTTCAGGCTCTTGGTGTCGGTGAAGGGATGCAGGTGATGCGCGGCGTCCTTGGCGCGCAGCGCGGCGGTGTCGAACTGGGGCAGATCATTGGGTTTCATGGAAGTCTCCGTTTCAGGACTGTGTTTTCTCAAGGGCGCTGCACCGGTCAAACGTGCAACAGCAGGTGCTCGCGCTCCCAGGGGCTGATGACCTTCATGAACTCGGCGTACTCGCTCATCTTCACCGCCTTGTAGATGCCGCAGAAACGCTTGCCCATGATGGCTTCGAGTTCGGGCACATCGTCGAGCGCACGCACCGATTCGGACAGGCTTTGCGGCAGCGGAATGGCGTTGGGCGCCGCGTAGGCGTTGGTCTTCATTTCTGGCAGCGGGCTGATTTTGTTGACCATGCCCAGATAGCCGCAGGCCAGGCTGGCGGCCAGCGCGACGTAGGGATTGGCGTCGGCGCCGATCACACGGTTTTCCATCCGGCGGTTTTCGGCATTGGAGAACGGCACGCGAATGCCCACGGTGCGGTTGTCCGCGCCCCATTCCACATTGGTCGGCGCGGCCGTATTGCTCACCAGGCGGCGGTAGGAGTTGACGTAGGGCGCGAACAGCGCCATGACGTGCGGAATGTATTTCTGCAGGCCGCCGATGTAGTGCAGGAACAGCTCGGACGCGCTGCCGTCGGCGTTGCTGAATATGTTCTGCCCGGTCTTGCGATCGACGATGCTCTGGTGCACATGCATGGCGCTGCCGGGTTCGCCGGCCATGGGCTTGGCCATGAAGGTAGCGAACATATTGTGGCGCAGCGCCGCTTCGCGCAGGGTGCGTTTGAAGAAGAACACCTTGTCGGCCAGATCGAGCGGATCGCCATGCAGGAAGTTGATTTCCATCTGCCCGGCGCCGACTTCGTGAATCAGCGTGTCCACGTCGAGGTCCATCGCCTCGCAATAGTCGTAGATGTCTTCGAACAGCGGATCGAACTCGTTGACCGCGTCGATGCTGTAGTGCTGGCGCGAGGTTTCGGCGCGGCCCGAGCGGCCGATGGGCGGACGCAGCGGCTGGTCGGGATCGTTATTCTTGGCCACCAGATAAAACTCCAGCTCGGGCGCCACCACCGGGGCCCAGCCCTTGTCGGCGTAAAGCTTGAGCATGTTTTTCAGCACGGTGCGCGGGGCGTAATCCACCGGGTCGCCATCCTTGAAATAACAGTCGTGGATGACCTGCGCGGTGGGGTCGGTGGCCCAGGGCACGACGCGCGCGGTGCTCGGGTCGGGCACCAGATTCATGTCGCGGTCGGTGTCGGCGATGAGGGTGTCGATGTGGCCGTCTTCCGGCCAGTTGCCGGTGACGGTCAGTCCGATGATGCTTTCCGGCAGACGCATGCCGCGGTCTTCGGTGAACTTGCTGCGGGGCAGGATCTTGCCGCGCGCCACCCCGGTCAGGTCGGGCACGAGGCATTCGATTTCGGTAATGCGTTGGGCGTTGAGCCAGCCTTCAAGGTCGTTGAAGGTCCACTGCTTGCGGTTGTCGCTACTACTCATGATGGGATTCCAGTTTGCGTTTCAAGGATGGTTCCATCCATCGCCTGCACTTTGAACGCCAAAGGTGCGGGCGCGGTTTGCTCAGGCAGCGCGCGCCAGCAGACCGTCGCGCTTGCGCGCGGCGAACTGCCGACAGGCGTTGCCGAAAGCGGCATAGATCGCGCGCGACACGGGGTTTTGCGCGGCCTGCCATTCAGGGTGCCACTGCACCGCCAGCAGAAAGCCAGCGTCGGTGCGGTGAGCGGGTTGATAGGTATACGCCTCGACCAGACCGTCGGGCGCATGCGCCTGGGCCAGCAGATCGGGCGCGAGGGTCTGGATGCCTTGCCCGTGCAGGCTGTTGACCTCCCAGGAGTCGGCGCCAACGATGGCCTGCAACATTCCGCCGGACACAGCCTGCACGCGGTGCGCCGGACCGTACTGCCCGGCGATATCCAGCGTGTCGTCTTCACGATGATCATCAAAGCCTTCGGTGTTGTGCACTTCCTGCAGCAGACTGCCGCCGAGCGCGACATTGATTTCCTGAAACCCGCGGCAGATGCCGAGCACCGGAATGCCGCGCGCAATAGCGGCGCGGATCAGCGGCAGTGTGGTGGCATCGCGCGCCGGGTCGGCCGGCGACTCGGGGTTGCTCAGCGCCTGACCATAGTGGTGCGGCTCGATATTCGACGGCGAACCGGTGAACACCAGCCCGTCCACATCACCCAGCACCGCATCCAGCGGCAGGCTCGCGCCCATTGAAGGCAGCAGCCAGGGCAACACGCCCGACAGCGGCAGCAGCGGGTCAACATATTTTTGCGTCACCGCATACGTCGAGTGCCCGCCGATCGATTTCAGATCGGTGGTGACCGCAACGCGAGGCAAGAAGGTGAGGTTGGACATCATCAAAGCTGGATCAAAGACTGAGGAAACAAGGGTGGAAGCACACGGGCATGTTCCCTGTTTTAGTGCATTGCAACAAGCGGCAGAGCCTGATGCAGCCGCTCGATTTTCGCCCTGATTTGGTGCGACGCAATAAGGCAAGGCACCATTCTGGATTGACCTGAAAAACAAAAAAAACTAGGGTTTTCCATGACTTAGCGTGATTCTATAAGCTCAATTTACCTGCCAACTGGTACTCTCGGAAGTGCCACTCCCTGCTTTTGTCATGGAGCCAGTTTTTACCTGCCGCGCCTAGGAGTCTGTCGGGCTTGGGGCGCGGATGGCGAAAAATGGCGGTGTGGATGCCCTGTAGCGGCGGATTTGCCGCCCCATAGCCGCTGCCGCAGGGCGCCGCAGCGCCATTTTGCAGCCCGCGATCCTCAAGCCCGACAGACTCCTAGCCATGCGACCCCTTGCCCTGTCCGAACTCCTGCTCACCGAACTTCAGCGCACCGAAGGCGACGCGGCGGCAGCCCCGCCGCTCAACCGGCGCCTGTATCTCTCGCTGCGCGGCGCCATTCTGGCGGGTCGCATCACCGCCGGGGTGCAACTGCCGTCCACCCGCGATCTGGCGCGCGACCTGAATCTCTCGCGCAATACGGTCATGTCGGCCATCAATCAACTCACGGCGGAAGGCTACCTCACCGCGCGCCAGGGCAGCGGCACGTTCGTGTCCGACACCCTGCCGGAACTCGGCCCGCTCAGCCCCGCGCGCGGGCGCAAGCTGGCGCAGGCCGCCAGTGCGAACAGCGGCTCGCCGCGCGAACTCTCGCAGCGCGGCAACCTGCTCACCGCGCAGTCGGGCTCGGCGGACTTTGAGGTGCAGCCCTTCGCGCCCGGCGAAATCGAGTTTGCCGAATTCCCCATCCAGCTCTGGCAAAAGCTGCAGGCCAAGTACTGGCGCAGCCTCGACCGCGACCTGCTTGATTACGGCCAGGAAGGCGGCTATATGCCGCTGCGCGTGGCCATTGCGCAGTACCTCAGCCTCTCGCGCTCGGTACGGGTGACGCCCGAACAGGTGCTCATCACCTCGGGCACGCAGCAGTCGCTCGATCTGGCCGCGCGCCTGCTCACCGATCACGGCGACGAGGCCTGGGTGGAAAACCCCTGCTACTGGGGCGCACGCCGGGCGCTGCAGGCCGCCGGGCTGAAGCTCAAGCCGATCGCGGTGGACTTGGAGGGCATGGCGCCGTCAGCGGCCGACTGGCAGCAGGGCAGGCCACGGCTGATCTACGTCACGCCCTCGCATCAATATCCGCTCGGCCATGTGATGAGCCTGCAGCGCCGCCGCGCCCTGCTGCAGTTTGCCGCGCAACAGCGCTGCTGGATTTTCGAAGACGATTACGACAGCGAGTTCCGCTTCGGCGGCCGTCCCTTCGCCAGCCTGCAGGGACTGGACGAACATGCTCAGGTGCTTTACTCAGGCACCTTTTCCAAGGTGATGTACCCCGGCATCCGTCTGGGCTATTTGGTAGTGCCGACCGATCTGCTGCCCGCCTTCAACACCGGGCTGTACGACCTGTACCGCCCGGGTCAGCTCATGCTGCAGGCCGCGCTGACCGACTTCATCACCGAAGGCCATCTCAACACCCTTATTCGCCGTTTGCGCGTGGCCTATCAGGCACGGCGCGACGAGTTGGCGCGGCGCATTCAGCGCTGTCTGGGCGACCGGGTGCAAATCTCCGGCCAGGAATCCGGCTTGCACCTCTGTTTGCTGTTCAACACGCCCGATGTGGACGACGAGGCCATCGCCCGCGCGGCCGATGCGCAGGGCATGACGGTGCGGCCGTTGTCGCGCTATTACCTCGGCGCACCGCAGCGCCGCGGGCTGATCCTCGGCTATGCCTACGTGCCCACCGAGCGCGTACCGCCCTGGGCGCAGAAATTGTGCATGCTCATCCGCAGCCAGTTGCCCGACTGAAGCCCACTGAAGCCGCAATCAAGCGGCGTGGGCCACGCCCGCCAATTGTTCCATCCGGGTCTTATCGTCGCGCAAGGCGGCCGCATCACCCGAAAAGACCATCTCACCTTCAGACAACACATAGGCGCGGTCAGCCAGTTGCAGCGCAAGAAAGGCGTTCTGCTCGACCAGCAGCACGGAAATCCCTTCTTCCTTCATGCGTCCCACCGTGCGCATCACCTCCTGCACGATCACCGGCGCCAAACCCTGCGAGGGTTCGTCGAGAATGAGTAGCTTGGGGTTGAGCAGCAGCGCGCGCGCAATGGACAGCATCTCCTGCTCGCCGCCTGAAAGACGCCCGCCTTTGCTGGTTCGGCGTTCATGCAGACGGGGAAAGAGTTTGTACACACCGTCGATATTCCAGCGCCCCGGCGTTTCCTGCACCACCAGCAGGTTTTCGTGCACCGTGAGGTGCCCGAAAATCTTGCGTCCCTCGGGCACATAACCCACGCCCAGGCCCGCAATGCGGTGCGGCGAGGCGCCAGTCATGTCCTTGCCGAAGAATTTGATCTTGCCCTGGCGCGGCGGCGTCAGCCCCATGACCGAGCGCATCGTCGTGGTCTTGCCAGCGCCATTGCGGCCCAGCAGCGCGACGAGTTCGCCTTCGCCCACGGTCATCGACACGCCTTTGAGAATATGGCTTTTGTCGTAGTAGGTATGAATGTTGTCGAGTTCGAGAACGGCGGTCATAAGCGGAGAGTCCTGTGGGGATGTCGGCTTGGGTCAGGGCGGTCAGGCCGCCTGACCCAGATAAGCCGCCTGCACCCGTGCGTTGTTGGCAATTTCATCGGCCGTGCCCTCGGCGAGCAGCGTGCCGTTGTCGAGCACGGTGATGCGATCGGCGATGCCGAACACGATTTCCATGTCATGCTCCACGAACAGCGTGGCGATGCCCTGGTTCTTGTTCAGATCACGGATCAGCGCGGTCATATGGTGCGTCTCTTCATCTCCCATCCCGGCGGTGGGCTCGTCGAGCAGGAGCAGCTTGGGACGGCGGGCCAACGCAATGCCCACCTCGACCACCCTTTGGTCGCCGTGCGACATCTCGCCCGTCACCCGGTCCGCTTTGCCGCTGATTTTCACCAGATGCATCAACTCATCCACCTGATCGTCGATGCGTTTACGCAGGGCTCGCCCCATCCAGGGACGCAGGTTCACGCCCTGCGCCACCTCAACGGCAATGCGCAGGTTTTCATACACCGTGAGCGAGCGGAAGATCTCGGTGATCTGAAACGTGCGGATGATGCCGCGCTTGACAAGCTCACCGGGATTGACCGTCTGGATGGGCCTGCCATCAAAGGTGATCTGCCCTTCACTCGGCGGGAAAAACCCGCTGATCAGGTTGAACAGCGTGGTCTTTCCCGCGCCGTTGGGGCCAATGACCGCGCGCAGCTCGCCGGGCTGCACCTCGATGGAAATGTCGGTCAGCGCCTTGAGTGCGCCAAAGCGGCGCGATACGTTGTGCAGTTGCAGCAAGCTCATGATGTCTTCCCCTTGCGCTGCAAGAATCCCATCACACCCAGCGGGAAAAACAGCACCGACAGCACAAAGATCAGGCCGATGACGGACATCCAGTTGTCAGTCACCGAGCTGGCGTAATCCCGCACCAGCACGAAGATGGCCGCCCCGACCAGTGGCCCCCAGAAGTCGCGCATCCCACCCAGCACCGCAATCACCACCAAGTCGCCCGAGAAGGTGTAGTTCAAAGTGTTGGGCGAGGTGAAGTTGTCGAGCAGGGCGTTGAGACCGCCGGCCAGCGCCACGATCAGGCCAGACAGAGCGAAGGAAATCGCCGCATAGCGCTGCACCGGCAAGCCCAGAAAGGTCAGCCGCTTCTGGTTTTCGCGGATGGCCACAAAGGTGTGGCCCAGCGGAGAGTTCAGCACGATCCACAGCACCAGGGCGCCCAGCGCGAAGCAGGCCACGACGAGGTAATAAAAGCCCAGAGAGCCCATCGTCCAGTCGAACCCAAACAGATGCAGGGTGTGCCGGGAAAAGCCGGTCAGCCCGTCATAGCCCCCGGTCACGGCCTGCCAGCGAATGGCGATGAAATAAAACATCTGTCCGATCGCAATGGTGATCATGGCGAAGTAGATGCCGCGACGACGCACGGCGATGGGCGCGAGCACGGCGGCCACAACGCCCCCCAGCAAAGTTCCCCCGAGCAATGCCAACAGCACGTTGTGCGTCATGTACTTGAGCATCAAGCCGACGCCGTAGCTGCCCAGCCCGAAATACGCGGCATGCCCGAACGACAGGCCGCCGGTATGCCCGAGCAGCAGATTCAGCCCCATGGCGGCCAGGCCGTAGATCAGCACGCGCGAGGCGATGTCGTTGTAGCCGCCGACATGGTGCAGCCATGCCGGGGCGGTGAGCAGCACCAGCGCCAGAATGCCGGTGCCGAGATGCTGTTTGAGGTTGGAGGTTTGCATGGTAGATCGGGGAGGTGGAGCGGTATAAGCGGGCGTACTCATTCGAACAATCCCTCCTGCCCCATGAGTCCGCGCGGCCGCACCACCAGCATCAGCCCCATGATGAGGTAAATCACCGCCTCACTCGCCGCGGGAAAGTAGGCCGTGGTGATGCCCGAGGCCACCCCGATGAGCAGACCGCCCAGCAGAGAACCCAGCAGAGAACCCACGCCCCCGACCACGATGGCGACAAAGGCCGGCATGAGCAGGCCGTCTCCCATCGTCGGCTCCAGCCCGAGCTGGCCCGCCGCCAGAATGCCGGCCACGCCTGCAAACACGATGCCGATGACAAAGTTCGCGGTGCGCAGCAGGTAAATGTTCACGCCAAGCGCCGATACGGTTTCGAGATCGGCATTGCCGGCGCGGATGCGGATGCCCAGCCGGGTGTAGCGCAGCACGGCGAACAGCACGGCAGTACCCACCAGAGCGACAGCGACAACAAAAAGGCGGTAGCCGGTGAGAAAGAAGTAGGTCTGGCTGAGGGGATGTCCCAGCGATTCCGGTATGGACAGCGGCACCCCGTTGGCCCCCCAGACGGTGCGGATCACGTCCTGCATGATCAGCGCCAGACCGAAGGTCAGCAACAGCGAATACAGCGGATCGCGTTTGTACAGCCGACGAATGAGAAACACCTCGACCACCAGCCCCAGCACCCCGGCGAGCAGTGGCGCCACAGCCAGCGCCCCCCAGAACCCCAGGCTTGGCTCCAGGGTGTAGGCAAAGTAGGCCGCCAGCGCCATGAAGGCGCCCTGGGCGAAATTGATGGTGTTGTTCAGCCCGAGTATGAGCGCCAGACCGAGCGCCAGCAGCGCATAAAACGCCCCGGTGATCAGGCCGTTGAACATGTTGAAAATGAGAACGAGATTCAAGGCAATGCCTCCGCAGCAGCAGAACAACAGGCGGCAGATCCCAAACCAGGCGAACCTGCCGACGCACTTGCAAGCAAACGCCGGAACTGGGCTGGATCAGCTCAGTTCCGGGCACTCAGCACGTCAAGCCTTAGGCAGCACGCACCCGGTTTGCGAAGGCGGCAGCGCGATCTTCTCGCCGGGCACGATGCCCGAAACGTCGAACAGGTTCGGATACTTGCCCGTCTGAATCACGTGCCCCGGGAACATGCCCAGCATCAGTTGGTGATCCTGCGGACGGTAGAACACATTGCCGGGCTGAAGCGCGATCTCCGGGGGCAACACCAGACCCTCCATTGCCTTGACAACCTTGGCCGTTTCGAGCGACTTGGCCTTTTCCACCGCCAGACGAATGGCATGCGTGGTGGCAAATCCGAACCATGCGCGCGCCGTCGGATATTCACCTTTGTTGGCTGCGGTGTAACGCTTGACGAAATCCGCCACATGCGGGGTGTTCGGCTGGTTCCAGTACCACTCCATGGTCCACCAGCCGTAGCGGGCCGCCTCGGGCAATGCCTGGGCCTGCTCCAGTTCGAACAAAGCGCCGCCCACGGCGATGTCTTTGTTGATGCCGAATTGCGCGATCTGCTTCATGCAGTTGACCTGGTCGTTACCGGCCAGCAGCAGGCACAGCACATCGGGCGACTTGGCTTTCACGTCGATCAGGTAGGACGAAAAATCGGTCGCCCCCACGGGCACCAGCGCGCCGCCCACCACTGTGCCTCCCGCCTTCTTGAGCTGTGTGGTGTAGTCGGCCTGCTCAGACTGACCAAAGGCGTAGTCAGTGGTCAGGAAGTACCACTTCTTGCCGAACTTCTTATAGAGCGTCTCGAAGTCGCCGGCCGTCAACATCCACGTGGTCGAGCAGGTGCGGAAGGTCGTGGTCTTGCACTCCTTGCCGGTCAGGCTGTCGACGTGGCCGCCAGTACAGACGAAGAGCTTGTCGTGGCGATTGGCAAACTGCGACACGGCGAGCGAGGCCGCCGAGTTGACCGTGCCCATGAGGAAATCAACCTTGTTCTGGCTCAACAGACGCGAGGCCTTGTCGACCGCAGTGCCGGGATTGCCTGCGCTGTCTTCCACGAAGATCTGCAGAGGACGTCCCATTACGCCGCCCGCTTTGTTGATCTCCGCTTCAGCGAATTTGGCGCCCTTGATTTCGCTCTGCCCGAGCGCTGCAAACGTGCTGGTGATCGGGTCGATCATGCCGATCTTCACTGGCGTCTCGCTGGCGCCCCAACTGGGCACCTGCGTGCCCAGCAAAGCGGCCAAACCCGCCGCGCCGCCCGCCTTGATCAGCGTGCGACGATCCATCTGAACCTGCTCTTTCGAATCTTCCTTGTTCATGCCTGTCTCCTGTTGTGTCAACGAACTGAAATGACGTTTTTTGTGAACCGAGATGACTATAGGGAGGCGACTGGAAAAGAGATAGAGGAGGAACCGGGATGAATTGAAACCTCATGTAAGCCGTGTGAACGCACGTGATGAACCGATGAAAAACTGCGCCAAACAACGAGGGTGTACCCGCAGAAATCGCCAGCGGGGTGAAGGTGTTTTGCCTTGGGTTTGGTGAATCAAGCGCCGACGCGGCAGAGCGGCTACGCCGTCTTCAAACCAGATCGCGCAGCCGGTACCAGAACATGCCCAGCACCAGCGCGGGGGTGCGCAGCAGATCGCCGCCGGGGAAGGGTTTGTGGCGCAAGCGGGTGAACAGGTCGAAGCGCTCGGCCTGTCCGGCGATGGCCTCGGCGGCAAGCTGGCCTGCCATGCCGGTGAGCGCCAGACCGTGGCCCGAAAAGCCCTGCAGATAGAGCACGTCGGGCGCGATGCGGCCGAAATCGGGCGCGCGGTTCATGGTGATGTCGACAAAGCCGCCCCAGGCATGGGTGATCTTCACGTCGCTAAGCTGCGGGTACACCGCCAGCATGCTGCGGCGCATGGTGGCGACCAGATCGCGCGGGGTGGCGGTGGAATAGCTCACCCGGCCGCCGAACAGCAGGCGGTCGTCGCCAGTGAGGCGGTAGTAGTCGAGCACGAACTGGGTGTCGCTCACACAAGCACGGTTGCGCACCAGCGATTTCGCGCGCTGCGCACCCAGCGCTTCGGTGGCGATGATGTAAGTACCCACAGGCATGATGCGCCGGGCCAGCCGCGACGCCACATCGCCGAGCTGCACATTGCCCGCGAGCAGCACATGGCGCGCGCGCACGCTGCCCCGGGCGGTCTGCACCAGGGCCTTGCCGCCACCGGCCTGCGCCGCAGGTTTGACGCTGATGACGGGCGATTGCTCGTGTAGCACCACCCCGGCGTTGAGAGCGGCGCGGCCGAGTCCCAGGGTGTAGTTGAGCGGGTGCAGGTGACCGCTGAAATCGTCGAGCACCGCGCCGCAATAGCGTTTGCTGGCGATGAGGCTGCGGGTCTGCTGCGCATCGAAGCTCTGCAGATGGGTGTAGCCGTATTCGCGCCGCATGTGCTCGGCCCAGGCATGCAGCGCGCGGGCCTTCTTGGGCGTGACCGCCACGCTCATCGCGCCGGGCGTCCAGTCGCAGTCGATGGCGTATTCATCAATGCGACTCCGCATCAGGCGAATGGCGTCGAGCGACATTTCCCAGGCGAAGTGCGCGCTCTTGGCGCCGAGCTGGCGCTCGAACGGTTCCATCTCGCTGGCGTAGCCCGCGAGCGCCTGGCCGCCGTTGCGGCCCGAGGCGCCCCAGCCGATGTGCCGCCCTTCGAGCAGCACGACCTGCATGCCGCGCTTGCGCAGTTCCAGCGCGGCCGACAGCCCCGCCAGACCGCCGCCGACGATGCACACATCCGCCTGCACCTCGCCTTCGAGCGGCGCGTGACGCGGCGCGGCGTGCGCCGAATCG
Source organism: Thiomonas sp. TH-17 (assembly GCF_057473305.1). Lineage (NCBI taxonomy): Bacteria > Pseudomonadati > Pseudomonadota > Betaproteobacteria > Burkholderiales > Thiomonas > Thiomonas sp. TH-17. Next base: position 6,700 of record NZ_JBYCKI010000307.1, on the reverse strand, counting down.
ACGTAATACGAGTTCTCGATCAGGCGCTGGGCCTGTTCTTCCAGCCGCATCATGCGCGGGATCCTTCCGGGTCAGGGGGTGACAGTTTTTTCTGAAGCGAGTCGCGCGCACAGATAAGTCCAGACGCACAGCGCGGCGATATTGGAGGTGAGTTCGGCGTGGTCGTAGGGCGGCGACACCTCCACGCAATCCATGCCGACAAAGGGGAGCTGCATGGCGCACAACTCTTCGAGCAGCGACAGCACTTGCGCGCTGCTCAAGCCGCCGGGCTCGGGCGTGCCGGTGCCGGGGGCGAAGGCGGGGTCGAGACAGTCGATGTCCAGCGTGACATACACCGGGGCGTTGCTCGCGGCCAGCCGGGCGCGGATATCGGCCGTCACCGGGGCCAGCTGCGACGGGCTCTCCAGGCCGCGCAGCTCGCGCGCGGTGATCACCCGGCCGCCGATGGCGTTGACGTATTCACGCGCCTCGCGCTCGGCGGCTGAGCGTATGCCCACCTGCACGAAGCTCTGCGGCGCCACCAGCCCCTCCTGCACCGCCTCGTAAACCCAGGTACCGTGGCCCGATGGCTCACCGAAGTGGTCGGTCCAGGTGTCGCAATGCGCATCGAAATGCAGCACGGCCAGCGGCTGCCCATGCACTGCGCGCAACGCCCGCAGCAAGGACAGGGTGATGGAATGATCCCCGCCCAGCCACACCATGTGCTGACGCGCCAAGAGTGTTCGCGCCTGGGCCTCGAGCGCGGCGCGCATCGTCTCCAGGCTGGTGTTGGGCAGATACAGATCGCCGTGATCGCACAGGTTTTCGGTAGGCGAAAGATCGAAAAACGGGTGCGTCGCATCGCACAGCATCTGGCTGGCCTGGCGGATGGCGTTCGGCCCGAATCGGGCACCGGGGCGGTTGGTCACCGCCCCGTCCCAGGCCACGCCGGCCACGCCAAAACGCGCGGCTGGCGCTTCCCCGGCGCATGGGGGTGCGCCGAGGAACCGTTGCTGTGACAGAAAGGCAAATGCGTGCTGAACCATGATGTTTTGAATTTGTGAACGGACTGCGAAGTTCAGCGGGTAGCGGACACGCCGTCACCCAAACGCCAATGAAGCCTTGCAAGCGGTCTGAACCATATCGTCAATTTTTCATAAACGATAGAACCACTTTACCCTCCCCGCGCGGGGCCATTTCGGTGCTTGCCATGCCCCCGCAGCCTTCGCGATACTGCACGTCAGCCGTTTTTCACAGCGTCTTGCGACGCCCACCGTCATGAGCCCCACAAGCCTTCCCGCCGACCGCGTCGCCCGCTTTCACGCGATTGAATCCGCCCGCTTCCTGGCAGAGCACCCGAGGTGCGCCGCGCTGCACCAACAGGCCCAGCGCCACTTTCTGTTCGGCGTGCCCCTGCACTGGATGGCCGATGCGCCTTCGCCCGTGCCGCTCTATGTGGACAAGGCGCAGGGCGCGCGCCTGTTCGATGTGGACGGCCACGCGCTAATCGACTTTTGTCTGGGCGACACTGGCGCCATGTTCGGCCACAGCCCCGCCGCCATCGCGCGCACCCTGGCGGAACACGGCGCGTTTGGCGCCACCACCATGCTGCCCTCGACCGTCGCACTCGACGCGGCGGATCTGCTGGAGCGGCGCTTCGGCCTGCCGATGTGGCAGTTCACCGCCACGGCCAGCGATGCCAACCGCTTCGTGCTGCGCTGGGCGCGCGCGCTCACCGGGCGCCATCACATCGTGGTGTTCAACGGCTGCTATCACGGCACGGTCGACGATGTGTTCGTCGATCTCGACACGCAGGGCCGCACCCACACCCGCCCGAGCCTGCTGGGCCAGGTCGTCGATCTCACCACCTACACCCGGGTGGTCGAGTTCAACGACCTCGACGGCCTGCGGGCCGCGCTGGCCGCAGGCGACGTCGCCTGCGTCCTCACCGAGCCCGTGCTCACCAATATCGGCATGGTCTTGCCCGAACCCGGCTTTCTCGACGCCGTGCGTCAGCTCACCCGCGAGCACGGCGCACTGCTGGTGATGGACGAGACGCACACGCTCTCCTGCGGCCCCGGCGGCTACTGCCGCACAAACGGCCTGCAGCCCGACGTGCTCATCCTCGGCAAGCCCATCGCCGGCGGCACGCCCGGCGCCACCTATGGCTTCACGGCCGAAGTCGGTGCGCGCATGCAGGCCGTCAAGACCGCATCGCCGCCGGGTCATTCCGGCATCGGCACCACGCTGTCAGCGGGGCTGCTCACCCTGCGACTGATGCACACCATGCTGACCGAGGTGATGACCGAGGCCGCCTATGCCCATATGTTCGCCATTGCCGAACAGGCGGCCGACGGGCTGGAACGCGTGATCACAGCCCAAGCGTTGCCGTGGACGGTGACGCGCATCGGTGCGCGCTGCGAAGTGCAGTTCGCCGCGCAGCGCCCGCGCAACGGCAGCGAAGCCCGCGCCGCCTTCGACGACGCGCTGGAACCCGCGCTGCAGCTGGCGCTGCTCAACCGTGGCGTGCTGCTGACCCCCTTCCACAACATGCTGCTCGCCAGCCCGGCACACTCCGAAAGCGACGCGCATGCGCTGATCAGCGCCTTTGACGACGCGCTCACAGCCCTGAAAAATGCCTGACTTCGGCGAATCTCCGCTTGACACTCTGTTTTGCAGAGCACTAAGCTCTGCAAAACAGAGTCACTCAGGGAGATCGCATGCCATCCATCGCCTCACAGCAGCTCGACAGCATCCACGCCATGCTGGGCGCCGGGCAACGCAGCCTGCGCCTGGAGCCTCATAGCCTGATTCTGTGGGGGACAAGCTTTGGCGGTCTGGCCCTGGTCAGCAACCACCTGTTGACCGCCGATCAGATCCCCGACGCCGCAACGCGCGCCATGGCCTGGCTGGGACTGATGTCCCTGCTGCTCGGCGCGGTCAGCCTTCTGGACTGGCAGCTCACCCGGCGAGCCAAGCTGGCGCGCGACGAGCTCTGGTCGTTTATCCATCGTCAGGTGCTCAAGGTGTGGTGGCTGCTGCTGTCGGTCGGCGTGCTGGGCACCTTCGCCACCTTTTTCTTTGGCGGCGCCTACCTCGTCTTCCCCCTCTGGCTGGTGCTCGTTGGCCTGGGGCTGTATGTGCACGGCCTGTTTTCGGAGCAGACGGTCGAGTGGGTCGGCGGCCTGCTCATCGCCCTCGGGGTCTGCTCGGTGCTGTTTCGTCTGGATGCGCAGTCCTTGCAGTACCTGGCCGCAGCCGCCTTCGGCCTCGGGATGCCGCTGCTCGCCCTGTTGCAGGGCCAAAGGCATGCAACGTCGGCACCGTTTTGGCTGCGCGGCGCCAAGCTGCTGCTCTGGCTGGGCGTGGTGCTTGTCCCGCCGCTACTGGCACAGCGTCTGGCCGACGCGCAGCAGCCCGCTGCCGCTCCGCTGCAAACTTTGCAGGAGTATGCCCGCAATCCGCTGACACGGCAGACCGTGCTGCTGCCTGCCGGGCTGTCCATTCCGGTGCACTTCGAGGTGTCGGGCGATGCCTTTTCTCCCAGCGCCAGTTCGGTGCTGCCCCTGGTACTCAAACGCCCGGTAGAAGTGCTGGTCGAGCACGGTCGGCCGACGGGGCAATGGCGCTACCCCACAGGTCCCTGGCAGCACGAAGGCTATCCAACGGCCCTGCTCATTCCCTGGATGCGCGCCACGCTGCAACCGGGCATCGGCCCGCAGTTGCAAGTCGGGCTGGTAGTAAATATGACCGCACGCGACCCGTCCTGATCCGTCCTCTTTCAACCCCCACAGGAGTTTTTCATGCGAAACCTGCTCTTGCCCCTGCTGCTCGCCAGCGCCTCGCTGGCGGCCTGCAGCAGCCTGCCCCCCGGCCCCTCTCCAACGGCGGCCGAAACGTCCAAGTTGCCCGTGATCACCATTGGTCAACCGCTACCCAGCGGCGACGCCTATGTGCTGTACTTCCCCGCCGGAACGCCGCTGCCCATCCGCACCGTGGTGGACGGCAGCGCCTTCACCCAGGGCGCCGAATCCACCCTGCACATCGTGCTCAAGCGCGGCATTTATGGCTACCGGCAATACGCCAGCCTGGACGGCCAGCACTGGATGCCTTGGAACCAGATGCTCAAGACCCAGTTCCAGATGCACATCCCCGGCAAGGACGGCAAAGACGCCGCTGTGCTGCACCTCCAGATGGACGCACTGAATCCGCCCGCACCGTGAGCATCGACGCCCTTGATCCCTTGCTGCACCAGCCGCTGCGCACACAGATCGCGGCCTACCTCGCCGGAGTCGGGCAGGCCACGTTTTCCGATATCAAGCGCCTGATCGAGGTGTCTGACGGAAACCTCGATGCCCACTTGAAAAAGCTGATCGCCGCAGACTATGTACATGCGCACAAGATCAACGACGGACAGCGCCCGCAGACCGCCTATGCGTTAACGGCTACTGGCCGAGAAGCGCTGCTGGCCTATGTGGCCGCGCTGCAGGGCTTGATCGCTTTCGCACAGGTCAAGCCGACCCACCCACAAGAGACCGTCAATGCCGCAGCACAGCCCGCGCAAGGGGTTAGTTGAACAGCGCAGATCGGCCCTGCAGACCTGCCGAAGCAGCAGAAGGAGTGGATCGCGTCACGTCAGGGTTTGATGTATTCAAACCCCGCGTGTTCGAGTTGCATGATGCGCAGCACCCCGGCAGGCACGATGACCGCCTGCGGCACCAGCACCGGCAGGTGGCCGAGCTTTTTCGCCATGCCTTCCATGGTGTTGTGACAAGCGTCGAATTCGATGCCTTCGTCGTTCAACGAGGAAATGCGCTTGGCCACCGGGCTGTTCTTGAACAGCATCTTCAGCCCCGGACCATAGGCCACCACCACCACGCGCGCGTTTTCCTGACCCACGGCGTTGAGAATGTTCAGCGCGTTGTTGAGCACCAGATCCCAGCGGGCCGGCTCATCTTCGCTCACCTGCAGCACCACGTTGTATTTGGCGAACGGCAGCTTGTGGATGTAGGTCGGCGCGTCGAACTTGAAGTCGTTCAGCATCGACGGATTGGCCGCCTGTGCCTGCATCAGACCGGCGCCCAGCAGGGCAAAAGCCAGTGTCAGATGGCGCGCGGGACGCATCAGCTTGCGGTGAAGGGGGGTATGAATCATGTTTGTCTCCTCGGTATGGGATGAATGTTTTGATTGCTTTTTATCACGCGTTGGCGACGACAATTGCTTCAGGGTGTATCTCCTGTCGCTTGTTGTCGGTTGCCGTTTTTTGGCCGCTTCGTACAGGGCCGCGCGATACGCGGCCGACCCTGCGCAAGCGGGCGCTCAGAAACGGGCCACGGGCAGGCCGCGCTGCTCCCACTCGTTCATGCCACCGGGATATTCGCGCAGACCCTTGCGCCCCATGATGCGGTCGATCACGAACCAGGCGCCAGCCGCGTACTGCCCGGTGTTGCAGTACACGATGCCCGGAGCGACGCGTTGCACGCCGCTACCGGCCAGCACCTTGCGGTAGACGTGCGCTGAGAGAAACCGCCAGGAGCCATCATCCGCGTTGCGATAAAGCAGTTCGGCGGGCAGCGCGGTCGCGCCGGCCAGCCTGCCCGCCGCGAGCACTGCGGGCGTGCGCTCCAGACCAGCAAATTGCGCCAGCGGACGCGCATCTAGCAGCAGCCCATGCGCACGCTGCGCCGCCTGCACTTCGGCCGTCGTCGCCAGCAGTGCCGGGTTCGGCGCCTGGGCCTTCCACTTGCTGGAACTCATGGGGGCGATGGCGTCGGTATCCACGTCATAACCAGCCGAAGTCCAAGCGTGCATGCCGCCGTTGAGAATCGCAATCTGCTCCTGCGGCACGCCGAACACCTGCAGTTCCCAGGCGAAGAACGCCGCCTCTTGCAGCGAGGTGGCGTCGTCGCCGGTGGGCACGATCACAATGGGTTTGCCCGGCTCCAGTTGCACGGCCTGCATGGTTTGCTCAAACTCCTTGGCTGTGGGCAACATGAAGTCGATCGTCTTGCCGTCGATCACATGCTTTTGTCGCAGGCCCCAGAAGTTGACTGACAGCGCGTCCGGAATATGCCCGCCCACCTCTTCGAGCACTTTCTGCCCTTTGACCGTGGTGAACTTGGGGTCGTTGGTCAGCGAGCCCAGGCTGTCGCGGATATCGACGATCTGCACCTGCTTCGCGTGGTCGTGCAGCCAGGGCGGCGTCACCAGCGCGCCCGGCAACACAGCCGCCTGCGCGGCGCTCAAACCAGCTGCGAGGGCAACGACCAACGCTCCCACCCAACTCTTGAGAAACCCTACTTGAACCCTTTTCATCTGACTCCTCCAGTTGTTTTATTTGGGGTGCCGATTATTCGCAGGAGCAGCGCAGCAAAAACAGCGATTTGTTTGAGTAACGGTTATCGACTTTATGCATCAATCCGTGCGTGAGAGTCGGCACGACCTTCCGCTTCGGGCTGCGCGAGAAAACCCCGCGACATCGCCACGCCGAACCGGAACGCCAGACCCTGCCGCGCAACCTGATCGCCGCGTCATCCTGCTCATTCTCTGCCTGGCCGTGCTTATCGCCCAGGTGGACACCTCAGTGGTGAATCTGGCGGTGCATGCGATTGGCGTCGGCCTGCAGGCGCCGCTGCCCGCGCTGCAATGGGTGGTGGACGGCTACAACCTGAGCTACGCCGCGCTGCTGATGACCGGCGGCACGCTGGCCGATCTGCTCGGG